>JBBILM010000001.1:0-5052 GCA_037444915.1 Nitrospirota bacterium
GCCCGATTACGTAACTCGGGCATGACAGAAAAAAATGCATGGCATTGGCTAAATGAGAACTTTTCGGCAGTGGCAAGTCATTTAGGCCCATTTGCAGAAAAAGGCAAAAAGCGCTACGACAAGGGCGAATACTGGTGGGAACTCAGGACATGCGACTACTACGCAGAGTTTGAGAAGGCGAAGATAATATATCCGAATATTTGCAAGAGACCTGAATTTGCTTTTGATGACGCAGGCTTATATACAAACCAGAAGTGTTTTATAATTCCAACTGCGGATAAATATCTTTTGGCTATCCTGAACAGTTCTATTACTTTCTTTTTATTCAGGTCAGTTCTTCCAAAACTCAGAGGTGATTTTTACGAGCCGAGCTATATATATTTTAAGGATTTCCCCATCCGCACTATAGACTTCAATAACTCCTTTGAAAAAGCCATTCACGACAAGCTCGTTTCCCTCGTTGACCGTATGCTCGAACTTCATAGAAAGAAAGCCGCATTGCCTCCGTCTGCGGAGCGTGAGAAAATAGAACGCGAAATCGCCGTTACGGATGAGAAAATTGATGAGATTGTTTATGGGCTTTATGGGGTGATTGAGGAGGAGGGGGGGATAGTTGAGGGGCAGATAGGACGCTTCTTTCGTGCTATAATCAATGAGGGTGTTCAATAATAAAAGCGCTTTTTAGCTTTCATTCTGAGGGACGAGGTCCCAAAGAATCTCAAAAGCCAATGACAAATTGCCATAAGCGAAAATTTAAGAGCCTCGCAGAACCTTGATTTTCAAGGCTCAGTGAGTTGTTGAACAGGCTAAAGGTAATAAGGAGGTTTGATCATGAAGTCGTTTAAGTATGTTATCTATAAGGAAGGAAAATATTATGTATCGCAGTGTCTGAATATAGACATTGCGAGTTGCGGTGATTCTATTGAAGAAGCCATTAACAATCTTAAAGATGCTGTAGCTCTATATTTCCGCAATGAGCCAAAAAACAAAAAAACAGCATTTCACAACGTAGAAGAAGCCTTAATTGGCGAAGCTAAGATTTATGCCTAAGTTGTATTCATCGCGGCATATTATCTCAGTCCTTTTAAAGAAAGGATTTGTTGAGGTTGACCAAACCGGTAGCCATAAAAAATTTCGTAAAAATGACAAAACAGTAATTGTCCCCTCGCCAAGGAAAGAAATACCCCACGGCACATTTGCCTCGATACTGCGGCAGTCTGGCTTGGACAAGTCTGATTTCTAAATTTACAGAAAAAATGTCCAAGGATTTCATAGCTGGACTCCCCGCATTCGTTGGATATTACATGCTCTTATCAAAACCCACGTGGGTGGGTTTCGGACTCTGGTTTTTTAGCATCATCTTTGCCATTGTAAAGTTTGCAAGCTAAACACCAGCCGCAGAGTGTGAGAAAATAGAACGCGAAATCGCCGTTACCGATGAAAAGATAGATGATATTGTTTATGGGCTTTATGGGGTGACGGGAGAAGAGAGAATGGAGATTGAGGGCAATCCCCCCTCTTAAGATAAGAGGGGTTGGGGGAGTTATGAAGGGCAAATGATTTTATAGGGCTATTTAGGTAAAATAAGAGCAGAGAGGAGGTTTGACTATTATGACAACAGCTATAAAAGAGCCGCGGCCTGCAAAGGGCAGTGATATAAAAAAAATTCTTAATGAACTGAAAAAACAACTTCTCTCCATCTATGGCGAGAGATTCAGCAAACTTATTCTTTACGGCTCATACGCAAGAGCCGAGGCATGGGAAGGCTCGGATATAGATGTTGCTGTGGTGCTTAAAGATGATGTCCTGCCCGCGAAAGAAATTGACAGGCTCATAGATATAATCACCGATATAAATCTCAAATATGATGTCCTTATTTCCGTATATCCTGTTTCGGAGAAGTCTCTAAAGACAGTCAAAAGCCCGTTGCTATTGAATATAAACAAAGAAGGGGTCAGCGTATGAAGGAGGTAAAAGGGCTCATTGCCAGAGCTAAAAGATATATGAAGTCTGCGCGGCTGCTTATTAAAGACGGCGATTACGAGTCCGCTGTATCGCGTGTGTATTACGCCATGTTTTACTGCGTTGAAGCCTTGTTGCTGACCAAAGGGCTTTCTTTTTCGAGTCATAAGGCTGTCATATCCGCCTTTGGGCAGCACTTCGTCAAAACCGGCATTTTTTCAAAAGAGATGAGCAAATCTCTTACAAAGGCATTTGAAAAACGGCAGTTCAGCGATTATGAGTATACTTTTGTTATAACCAACGAGGATGCGGAGGAAATCATAAAAGAGGGGAAAGTATTTATTTCGTCTGTTGTTTCATATTTAAAAAGCAAAGCTGAAAAGTAAGGACATATCTCCCTCGTTAACCAGATGCTTGAGCTTCATAGAAAGAAAGCCGCATTGCCTCCGTCTGCGGAGCGTGAGAAAATAGAACGCGAAATCGCCGTTACCGATGAAAAGATAGACGATATTGTTTATGGGCTTTATGGGGTGATTGAGGAGGAGAGGAAAATAATTGAGGGGGAAGAATGAAAATGCTAAGCGAATCTGACCTTCATCAGCATATAAAGGCAAGGATGTTTCAAAGAGGTATTTCCTTGCAGGAAATTCAGGAAACCCTTATGACCGGCTGGGAAGCAGAGGACACAAAAGAAGGCACTTTAGGCAAAGTAAAGGTGTTCTCATTTAATGCCTTTTGGGAAGGAACTTTCTTTGAAGAAAAAGAGGTAACGGTGTATTATAAGTATAAACATGGCGAACTTGTTTTGCTGACCGCTAAAGCACGGTATGGTAGAGGGTTCGCAAGAAAGGAGGAGCTATGAGAATAGAATTTGACCCTGAACGGGACCTGTTATACATATACTTTGCAGACCCCATGACAAAGGCAGCGCAAACTGTTACCGTTGCCGAAGGCGTTCATGCGGATTTTGACAGGGACGGAAAACTCATCGGGATCGAAGTGATAGAGGCATCCAAGATTATGGGAGAGAAGATTGAATTTAAACTTCCCGAACTTTCTGCTGCATAAACAACTTTTCGTCTCTCTCGTTGACCAGATGCTTGAACTTCACAAAAAGAAATCTGCCCTTCCGCCATCATCAGAACGCGAGAAGATAGAACGCGAAATCGCCGTTACCGATGAGAAAATTGATGACATTGTTTATGGGCTTTACGGGGTGACGGATGAGGAGAGGGGGGATAATTGAGGCAAGATAGACCGCCCCTTTCATGCTATAATCAATCAAAAGGAGCGCCGACTATGGCAAGCAAAACAAATATAGAAATACCAAAAGAGCGAATAGCAGAATTCTGCAAAAAGCATCATATCCGCAAACTTTCTTTTTTCGGCTCTGTAATAAGCGAACATTTTACGCAGGACAGCGATATTGATGTGCTTGTTGAATTTGAGCATAGACAGGTGGTGGGGTTGCTGCGTCTTGCCTCGATGGAAATTGAACTCTCAGAACTGTTAGGTAGAAAAGTAGATTTGAAAACTCCTGCTGATTTAAGTCGGTATTTTAGAGATGCTGTGCTTTCTGCCGCTGAGGTTCAGTATGCAGAAGGATAATATTATCCGATTAAGACATATGCTTGATGCTGCAAAGGAAGCCATGTCTTTTTCAGAAAATAAGACCAAAGACGATCTTTATTCAAATCGTATGCTTGCTCTTTCCATAATAAAAGCCATCGAGATAATTGGAGAAGCGGCTTCTACGGTTACAAAAGATTTTCGTGAACGGCATAAAGAAATTCCATGGGCGAGCATTGTGGCAATGAGAAACCGTCTTATCCATGTTTATTTTGATATAGACCTTGACAGAGTTTGGGATACTATCACAGATGATCTTCCCCCTCTTATTGCCGCATTAGAAACCGCAATCTCTCAAGAAAGCTAAAATAGAAACACCTTTTTCGTCTGTTGAGCACAAAAAGATAGAACGCGAAATCGCCGTTACCGATGAAAAGATAGACGATATTGTTTATGGGCTTTATGGGATAACGGAGGCAGAGAGAAGGATAATAGGAATATAAACATAATTTTAGACGTTTGTGATACAAACTATGATTTAAATCATTCTTTTTACCTGCCAGAATTTGTTAATATTTGATATGAAAAATATTATTATTACCCTCATAGTATTACTTATGATTTCGTTTGCGATTGCGGACGAATCCTCGGCAAGACAATGCACTGTATGCCACAGCAAAAATCCCAAAATGGTGAGTATGCATACAGCACTGGGTTTTAAAGACTGCGCCAAATGCCACGCGTCCAGACAAAAAAAATCCCCTGAAGAACAGAAAGCGCTTATGTCCACAGACGAGCGCTGCGCAGGCTGTCATGTTAAATAGCTGAGTAAAAAACTCGTGCATAGTTTGCAAATGCCACTTGACCAAAAAAAATCATGCGGTGGTTATTGACTTTTTCTTATAAGTATGCCAGACTATAATCTAAGTTTCAGAAGTTTTTGTGAATGGAGATGCTGCAAAGACTTTTAGCTTTGCGGCATTTTTTTTGGAGCGCGTTTATTCTGAGCTTTAGTTTATGTAAGGAGGGAAGCAACAATGGCTAACGGAACTGTAAAGTGGTTTAATGAGTCCAAGGGTTTTGGATTCATCACAAGCGAAGACGGCAGCGATGTATTTGTACATTATTCTTCTATTGCAGGTAATGGTTTCAAAACACTTGCTGAAGGCGATTCAGTCACTTTTGATGTTGAAAAGGGACCAAAAGGCCCAAAAGCAATCAATGTAGCAAAGCTATAATAGCTATAGATTGAATGCCAAAGACCTCCTGCAGGTAACTGCAGGAGGTCTTTTTTTATGGCGCATCCGGCTTTTTAATGGGTAGCCCCAACATCTTGTGTTTATGTAGCTCTGAAGCATAGTGTTGGTTGAGCAGGCGGTTTGGGGAACAAGTCCAAGCCTCCGCAATGAAAATAAACCGGAAATTGTCATTAGAGATGTGAAGGGAAGTGGGCGGGTAGCTCAAAGGACAGAGATTTACCCCATAATCCCTCAAACCATTGCCGTCTTCGCATCGCCATGC
>JBBILM010000002.1:0-3200 GCA_037444915.1 Nitrospirota bacterium
ATAGACATCGTAGGGGACGATGAGATAAGGGAGGTCAAATACTCAAACAGGCTTGCCCACGCCGACAGGATACAATTGCTGTATTATCTCTATTTTCTGAAGCAATTGGGCATTGCAAAGATGGGCGTTATAAACTATCCAAAAATGAGGAAGCGGGAGGAGGTAATTTTAACGGATGCTGCCGGGAGAGAGGTTGAGGAGGCGCTGATGCGCGTGCAGGAAATCTTGAGGCTTGATAAACCGCCGCACCTGCAGAAAAAGCCGTATTGTTTAAGATGCGCTTATTACGAATTTTGTTTTGCAGCGGAAGGTATTTAGCCACGGATAAACGCTGATAAGCACAGATAAAATAAATAGATGCCTTTTTCTCATTAAAAATCTGAGTAAATCTGTGCAAATCAGCGGCTGATTATTGATACAGATGAACATTAGCATTAAACATAAAGAAATTACAGATAAAATCCTTAAAAGTTTTTATGAGGTCTATAATGAACTCGGTGATGGATTTTTAGAATCAGTTTATGAAAATGCACTGTATGTAGTATTATCCGAGCATGGTCTAAGCGTGGAGAGGCAAAAAGATATTTCTGTATTTTTTAGAAACGATATTGTCGGTGTTTTTAAAGCAGACTTGATTGTGAACGAAAAAGTAATAATTGAATTAAAAGCCGTCCGCTCTATAGATCCGGCACATGAAGCGCAATTGATCAATTACTTAAAGGCGACAAATCTTGAAGTTGGTTTATTGTTAAATTTCGGCAGAATCCCTGAGTTTAAAAGATTTGTGTTTGATAATAAAAGAAAAAATATCAGTGATAATCAGCGTAAATCAGCGGCTGATATTTATAAAAAATGAGCAGACCTTATTACATATTCTCAAACGGCAGGATTAAGCGAAAAGAAAACACCGTCTATATCGAAAGCGAAAACGGTGAGAGGAAGGCTATTCCTGTTGAAGATATAGATACCATCCATCTGTTCGGCGAGGTAGATCTCAATACTAAGCTTCTGAATTTTCTCTCGCAGCAGAACAAAACCGTCCATGTTTACAATTACTACGGCTTTTATTCAGGCAGTTTTATGCCGAGGGACAGAAATGTATCGGGCGAACTGACCGTGAGGCAGGTGGAACATTACCTCGATGAAGAAAAAAGGTTTTATATCGCCTATTCTTTTGTAGAAGGGGCGATATTTCACATGCTCAGGAATCTCCGGGAATATAAGAATATCGAAGATTTCCATGAGAAAATTAAGACGGAGTTAATCAATGCCTCTGAGGCAAAAAGCATCAATGAGCTTATGGGTTGTGAGGGCAGGGCAAGAGATGCTTATTATCAGGCATTTAACATTATTTTGCGTGATGGATTTTTTATAGAAAAGAGAGAAAAAAGGCCGCCTACTAATCCTTTAAACGCCATGATTTCTTTTGCAAACAGCATGATTTATTCAGCCGTGCTGTCGGAGATATATCACACCCAGCTTAATCCCACGATAAGCTATCTGCACGAGCCGAGGGAGAGGCGATATTCCCTGAGCCTTGATATCTCGGAGATATTCAAGCCGCTGATTGCTGATCCGGTTATTTTCAAGCTGATAAACAATAATATGATTAAGCTCGAGGATTTTGATGAGGATGTGAGTTATTGCTATATGAATGAGAACGGGAGAAAGAAGTTTCTCAGGGAGTATGACCAGAAACTTTCGACAACCATAAAGCACCGCAAGTTGAAGCGGAAAGTCTCTTACAGAACCCTTGTCAGGCTTGAGTGTTATAAGCTAATCAAGCATCTCATAGGGGATGAACTTTATGTCCCGTTCAAGGCGTGGTGGTAATTATTATCATTCATTAATACTGCCAAATTGCATTGTATATTTGCAGTTATCATGATATGCTCTTAATATGATTTATTATAAAAGAAACATTGCCGATTTAATAATAGAACGGCTTTCGTCTGAACGGATAATCGTCCTAACCGGCGCACGCCAGACCGGCAAGACAACACTTTGCGAAAATATAATTCCTAAAGAGTTAAAGCTTTCATGCTCATATTTCACTTTTGATGATCCGGATGAAAGACTGCGTTTCAAAAGTTCCGCCGTTTCCATTTTGGAAAATATAGATACCGCACTATAGTGCTTGATGAGGTGCAAAAAATTCTGGAGATATTTGACCCTATAAAATATGTCGTTGACAGGCAGAAAAAGAAACGCTTGCGGGAAGGGCATCGCTGTTTAATCTTTATCCCTTATCACTTAATGAAATATGCGGTGGAGCCTGAAATGTTTTTTTATCGCACAAGCAGCGGAATGGAGGTGGATTTTATTTTAAAAGGCAAGGGCGTTCTTATCCCTATCGAGGTAAAGGCTGCTAATAGGGTTAGCGCTGTTGACGGCAGGAGCATTGAGGCATTTATGTCAAAGCATAAAAAAGCCGCTCCGTTTGGTATCATAGTTTATCGCGTCAAGGAAGCCGGCGAGGTCAATAAAAATATATGGGCTATCCCGGACTGGCTACTTTTTGCATAATTTGACATGCCATATTTAATTGTTACTTATGACATCAGAGAGGACAGGGTCAACAAGGTCAGGAAAATACTGAAGAAGTATTTCATGTGGGTGCAGAATTCGGTATTTGAAGGAGATATTACAATCGGAAAGCTTGAAAAATGTAGAAACGAACTTCACAAGGTAATAAATGAAGATGAAGACTCGATTTATTTTTATAGTCTTGAAAACCGCCTTAATTACCGTAAGACGGTAATGGGTATAGAGAAGGAATTGACGGGGAATATATTGTAGGCTGAAAGCAAGAACGAGGAGGTTAAGGTTCGGATATGGGTTGGCGATAATCTGCATCGAACCTGTTTTTAATCGTATGCGGCTGAAATGCTTATCGGGCAAAGAATTGAAGACTGGTTTTTCAAAAGACCGAAAACACAATTAAGGGATTGATGCAAAAAACTGATTATAAGAACTATTTACAGACACTGCAAAGTATTATAAAATAGTTGTCATTCAAGGCTTTGAGATAATTTTATAGTAGTTTGAGAGTTTGAGGGTTTTATCTGAACCATGTGGGATATAAAGGTCTGAATCGGCCTAAGCTGAGCCGATTCGATAAACGTTTTATCTGAACCATGTGGGATATAAAGGCCGATTACGTTGTTGTTCACTCCTGCTGCGGGAGGTTTTATCTGAAC
>JBBILM010000003.1:0-4290 GCA_037444915.1 Nitrospirota bacterium
ATAATTCCATGTCTTAAATCTGAATGTTATGAGCCATTGTATAGCCAGAAGGAATTGACGGCTTTTCTTGAAGCAAGGCGCAAATAAAAAGGGTGGCTATTTTCAGCCACCCTTAAAGCTTAAAAAACAAATCTTATTTTACTGCGTCTTTTAATGTCTTGCCTGCTGTGAACTTTGGAACCTTTGTAGCAGGAATCTTGATCTCAGCGCCTGTTCTTGGATTGCGGCCTTTTCTGGCCTTTCTCTTAGATACTGAAAAAGTTCCGAAGCCAACGAGTGTAACCTTCTGCCCTTTTTTAAGAGCAGCCTTTACGGAATCGATAGTTGAGTCGAGAGCCTTTCCAGCATCTGTTTTTGTAAGACCTGCATTAGCTGCGATCTTATCAATAAGTTCTGCTTTTGTCATCTACTTAATCCCCCCTTTCTTTTGTGGAATTGTTAACTGCCAATGATTTGCTATAAACATTACCAATAAAAATAGTATTTGTCAAGAAAAAAATGCAATCAGTGACCGTTTTTAAGGGAGGGGTAAGGTTAAACAATTTTTAAATATTCAATAAGGTATTTTCCGGTGTATGAGTTTTTGGCATATTTTAATTCTGAAGGAATGCCTTCGAATACTATATTTCCGCCATTTTCTCCTCCTTCTGGTCCGAGATCAATAACCCAGTCCGCCTGCCCTATAACATCAAGGTTGTGCTCGATTATAACTACTGTATTGCCTGCATCCACAAGTCTTTTTATTATTTTCATGAATTTCAATATATCATTATGATGAAGTCCTACCGTTGGCTCGTCAAGAATGTATAACAGTGAAGAGTGACGAATAGCAGATGAGGAATTTAATTCCGCACAGATTTTCAGTCTCTGCGCTTCTCCACCTGAAAGGGTAGTGGCAGGCTGTCCGAGTTTCAAATAATTGAGTCCGATGTCCTTCATCAATCTGAGCTTTGAAGCTATTTCATGAACATCTGAAAAAAAATCAGATGCCTCATCAACTGTCATTTCGAGGATATCGCTTATATTCTTACCTTTGTATGTAATTCTTAGCGCCTCTTCCTTATATCTTCTGCCTTTGCAGTCTTCACATTTCACGAATATATCCTCAAAGAAATACATTTCCATTTTTTGATATCCTTCGCCTTTGCATGTCTCGCATCTTCCGCCGGGTATATTAAACGAGAAAAAGCCTGGTGAATATCCATGGGCTTTTGCCTCTATTTGATTTGAAAACAGTTTTCTGACAGGGTCAAATATCTTAAGATATGTCATGGCATTGGAGCGGGGTGTCTTGCCGATTGGACTCTGATCAATAAGCCTGACACCTTTGATTTTTTCGACTCCATCGATCCTCTTATGAGGCAGTGGATGCTCAGGGCTGATTCCGAAATGTCTTGCAAGTGCTAAATATAATGTTTCAACAATAAGGCTGCTTTTGCCAGAGCCGGAAACTCCTGCCACAACAGAGAGAGAATTAAGCGGAATTTTCAGGTTTATGTTTTTGAGATTGTTCCCTTCAGCGCCTATAATGCCGACAAACGATGGTTGCCTGACTTTCTTTCTGACTTCTGACACCCGACTGCTGAACTCCGACTTTTTGATGTATTTCGACGTCAGCGTATCTGTTTCAAGAAATTTATCCATTGGCCCCGAAAAGACAACCTCACCTCCCAAATGCCCGCCTCCGGGTCCCATCTCAACAATCCAGTCGCTTGAAGATATTATGTCCCTGTCGTGCTCAACAACAATTATAGTATTTCCGAGAGAAGCGAGTTCTTTCATTATTCCGGCAATCCGCCTCGTGTCACATGGATGAAGACCGATGGTTGGTTCATCAAGCACATAGAGTGTTCCTGTCAGTGATAATCCCAGTTGATTGGAAAGATTGACCCTCTGGTATTCGCCTCCTGAAAGGGTTTTGGTGTGTCTGCTCAAAGTAAGATATTCAAGTCCCACACGTTCAAGAAAATTCAGTTTGACTGTAATCTGCCTTAAAGCCTCCCTGGCAATATCCATTTGCATTGGCGATAAATCGAGGGATTTAAACCATTGAACGATCTGGGATATAGGCATATTGCATAAATCGGCAATATCTTTGTCCTCAATCTTATAGGCGAGGGCGTTTTCACAAAGCCTTTTGCCTTTACATGACGGGCATGTTACAGGGCTTCTGTATCTGCTCAAAAACACCCTTACATGCAGTTTGTACCGCTTGCTCTCGAGTTCCTCAAAGAAACTGTTTATACCGTAAAAATTTGCGTTGCCCGTGAATATCAGCTCCCTTGCATCCCCGGGAAGCTGGTTAAATGGAAGAGTCACATCAATCCCGCTGTTTTTCGCTCCTTTTATCATTTGCTGCTTCCACCACCGGGCAGCGGGCTTTTCCCATATCTCGATTGCCCCGTCCGAAAGGGAAAGATATTTATCAGGCATAATCAGGTCTTCGTCGTAACTGAGTATGTTTCCAAAGCCTTTGCATTCAGTGCAGGCGCACAGTGGATGGTTGAAGGAAAAAAGAACAGGAGCCGGTTCTGGCAATTCAATGCCGCAATCATCGCAGGAGTTTTTTGATGAAAACCTTAATTGCATCAACGAGTAATGAGCAGCGGGTAAAGCGTTTTCAGCAACAGGTTCTTTGAAAATGATTACCTTTAATTTTTCTTTTCCTTCTTTCCAGGCCATTTCAACCGAGTCAGACAACCTTGGTTCGTCACGAATAACAAGCCGATCAAGAACAATATCAACAAATCCTTCAGTCCCCTCTTTAGTAAAGGGGGGTAAGGGAGGATTTGTTGAATCATCGATTTCTTTAATCTCCCCATCAATCAATATCCTTCGAAAACCTCTCTGTTGCAGGCTCTGCAAGGATTCTTCTGTTTCAAATATGATTGCTGCCTTTTCCCCGGCATGATTTTCGAGAAGTTCGGATACTATCTGTGATGTGTCCCATTTTCTGATCTCTTTTCCGCATTCTGGACAATAGGGCACGGCAACCTTCGAATATAAAACTCTTATTAAATCGTAAAGCTCTGTCAATGTGCCGACAGTTGAGCGGGAGCCTTTTACCGGATTTTTCTGCTCAAGAGCTATGGCTGGTCTTATATTATGTATGGCATCTACATCGGGTCTGTCCAACTTTTCTATGAAAAGCCTCGCATAGGTTGACAGTGATTCCACGAACCGCCACTGACCCTCCGCAAAAATGGTATCAAAGGCAAGGGACGACTTGCCGGAGCCTGAAACGCCTGTAACAGCGATAACCCTGTTATGAGGCAGTTTCAGACTGATATTTTTAAGGTTGTTCTGTTTTGCGCCTTCTATGAGGAGTTCTCTTACAGACATCCCGATATTTTAACATTTTGGCAGCGTTGTTTTATAATGAAGGTAATTCGCAATCACGGATGGCAGGTATACCTCAAAGCCTTTAATAATGTGATGAGATTACCGTATTGCCTGTTTTTCTGCTGAATGGACAGGTGATGCTGAAGTTGTCCTTAAACAGCGGGAGGGTTCGGCTTTAAGGTATCGCTATTAAAGGCTTTTCGGCACACCTGCCATTCGTATCGGAAATGTTTGACTACGGATTAGGGTAATGATAAATGCTCGACTATATAAGAGATAAAATCTTTTCGGGGCAGAGGCTTGCAAGAGAAGATGCTGTTGCATTATTTCAGAGCGATGAGTTGTTCGCCATTGGCAGGCTTGCATCACATGTGGCAGAAAAGAAAAACGGTAATAAAGCGTACTTCATAGTCAACAGACATATTAACCCCACCAATATCTGTGTAAACCGCTGCAAGTTTTGCGCATTCAGCCGTTCAAAGGGGGAAGATGGTGCGTATGAATTGGCAGTTGAAGAGATCATTGAAAAATTGAAAGCAGCCGGGTATCGGAGTAATGGAGTATCGGAGAATCAAACACTCCCATACCCCGACACGCCGACACGCCGACACTTTTTTTCAGAGGTTCACATTGTCGGCGGACTCCATCCAGATTGGCCTTTTGGTTTTTATCTTGAAGTTCTTTCAACTGTAAAAAAGGAGTTTCCTGATATCGCCATCAAGGCTTTTACAGCAGTTGAGATTGATTACATGTCAAAGATCAGCGGCCTTAACCTTGAAGAAACACTGAAGGCACTTAAAAAAAGCGGCCTCGACCTTATGCCGGGCGGAGGCGCTGAGATATTCGCAGAGGGTATAAGGAATAAACTCTGTCCTGAAAAGATTTCCGGAAGCAGATGGCTTGAGGTCATGGAAATTGCTCATAAAACCGGAATAAAGACTAACGCGA
>JBBILM010000004.1:0-3412 GCA_037444915.1 Nitrospirota bacterium
CATTGAAGGCACTGCCTTGACGCTTGAGCAGGCACAAAATATTCTTGAAGGCAAAAGGCTTAAGGGCATTAATCGCGATGATGAGAGGGAGCTTTTGAATTATAAAAAGGCTATGGATTTCATCTTAAAATATCTTGGAAAGGGAAACCCCATTACAGAAGGCATTGTTAGAGAACTCCATAAGGTTACGGTAAAAGGCGTGCGCGGTGATAAAGCAGACCCTGGCAATTATCGCAAGATTCAGAACTATGTGGTTAATTCTCTGACCCGCGAGATTATTTATACTCCGCCTTCTCCGCTTGAAGCGCCGCATCTCATGCAGGAATTTGTGGATTGGCTCAATAAAGCTGAAGATTTGTCACCTGTTCTTATCGCAGGAATCGCACAATTTCAGTTTGTCCATATCCACCCGTTTATAGACGGCAATGGGAGAACAGCACGGCTTTTATCTACGCGTATTCTTTACAAGACAGGCTATGACTTCAAACGACTTTTTACCATCTCCGAGTATTACGACAAAGACAGGCCTGATTACTATAGAGCCATTCAATCAGTGAGAAATAATGCAATGGACATGACCGCTTGGCTTGAGTATTTTGTCACAGGATTACGGTCGCAGATGATGGAAATCCAGGAAAAAGGAGAACAAATAATAAAACAAGATGCGGCATTTCAAAAGATTAAAAGATTGGGCATGAATGCCCGTCAGGAAAAGGCGATTAAATATCTCTTTAAAAAAGGCACAATATCGGCAGGTGAATATCAATCTGCGGCTTCCTGTATTCGCCGCACCGCTCAAAGAGATTTAGAAGATATGGTGAAAAAGGGCATTGTAAAAGCTATGGCTAAGAGCCGAACAGATCCAACAAGGCACTATGTCTTAGTGTGACAAGTTGCTGTGACATACTGCGACATTTTACTGTGACAGACATACCCCAATATGAGGGAAAGATTACGAATAGGACATGATAAAAACACAGAGGAATAGAACTAACTTATGTCATTAGCTGTTGATAATCCAATACTTAACAATCCATTTGAGGAGCCGGAGGAATACTGGGTTTACGAGGAAGGGCAGACCAAGAGAATTGTTTCAAAAGTGCGGGGAAGGAATTATATCCTGAACTCACAGCTCGGATATTTGGTAAGATATAAAGAAAGGGGAGATCAAGATGAAAAATTCTGCGAGTGAACTTGTTTCAACTATAGCCAGCTTAAAGGCTGAGGCAAAACAGCGCTTCAGAGTTGAAATAAAAGGAATATTCGGCTCATATGTAAGGGGTGAACAAAAGGAAGGCAGCGATTTGGATGTATTGGTAGAGTTTGAACAGAACGCAAATCTTTTGGATCTTACCGGCTTGGCTGATTTTCTTGAGGAAAAGCTTAATATCAAAGTGGATGTTGTGCCTGAGAGCGCCATTAGGGAAGAAATAAGAAGTACAGTTCTAAAGGAGAAGGTGGCTGTATGAGGGAGTGTTCATTATATCTTAAGGATATACTTGAAGCTATGGGCGCAATTGAAAGGTTTGTTGAAGGAATGGAGTTTGAAAGCTTCAAAGATGACGATAAGACATCCAGCGCAGTAATCAGAAAATTTGAGATTATAGGGGAGGCTGCAAAACATATTCCTGAAGAAATAAGAAATAATTACCCACAAATCAAGTGGAAACAAATGGCCGGGATGAGAGACAGATTAATCCATTTCTACTTCGGCATTAAATACGATCTCGTATGGCATACTATAAAAGATGTTATTCCACAGGTTAAACCCATTATTCAAGACATACTGAAGGCTATCAGCAAGAAATGCCATTAGTGGTTTAATAAAAAACTTCTGAAATCGGATAAATGGCTGAAAGAATACTCATAGTTGAAGACGAGCAGACACTTTGCGAATCTATGCAAAGGGTGTTCTTGCGCGAAGGTTATGAAGTCGATGCTGTAAACAGTGCTGAATCAGCAATTGAAATTCAGGAAAGAACATATTATGACCTCATAATCAGCGATATAATCCTGCCGGGCATGGACGGTATTGAACTCCTCAGAAAGACAAAGGAAAGGTATAGTGACCGGGTTGTAATAATAATAACGGCTTACGCATCATTGGAAACCGCTGTTGAGGCGCTGAGGGCAGGCGCATATGATTATGTTGTAAAGCCTGTAATTCATGAGGAAATAAAGCAGATTGTGAGAAATGCCCTGAAACAGCAGGCATTGGAGGCAGAAAATACCCGGCTCAGAAAGCACATAGAAAAAGACTATGACTTCAGCAGCATAATCGGCGAGTCCCTCTCCATGAAACGCATAGTGAATGAAGTGAAAAAGATAGCTGACGCAAAAAGCAATGTGCTGGTGTTGGGTGAAACAGGCACGGGAAAAGAGTTGATTGCGAGGGCTATACATTTCAACAGCAAGAGAGCTGACAAACCGTTTATTCCGATAAACTGCAGCGCGATCCCGGAAAATCTTATCGAGTCAGAGTTGTTTGGACATGTAAAAGGCGCTTTTACAGGGGCAGTAGCAACCAAGAAGGGCCTTTTTGAAGAGGCGAGCGGAGGCACTGTTTTTCTCGATGAGATCGGCGATTTGAACGTCGGCGTGCAGTCAAAACTCCTCCGGGTCCTGCAGGATCAGGAGATAAGGCCTGTTGGAGGTACTCGGAGCATAAAGGTTGACAATAGATTTATATTCGCCACGAACAAGAATATAGAGAATGAACTGAAAGAGGGGAGATTCAGGGAAGACCTTTTTTATAGGATAAATGTCATAACAATAAAACTGCCTCCCTTAAAGGACCGGCGGGAAGATGTTGAACTTCTGGCTATGCATTTTATTAAAAAATACTCCACGGAATTGGGCAAGCCTGAAAAAACTATTGACAGGGATGCATTGGATATTCTTTTAAACTATAACTGGCCCGGAAATATCCGTGAACTGCAGAATATTATTGAAAGGGCTGTGCTTATCTCTGAAAGCGCATTAATAACCTCGGAACACCTGCCAGAGGCAATGCGCGAGGGTGAGTTGCCTGCTCATGATGTGTTCCAAAATATGCTTTCGATTGAAGACTACACAAAGGCCTTTATAATGAAAAATCAGGCAGGTTACACAGAGCAGCAACTTGCGGACATGCTTGGCATCACCAGAAAATCGCTCTGGGAAAAGAGGAAAAAATGGGGTATAACAAGGGGTTCTGACAAGACTTAGAAGTTACTTTTTGTTGCAGCAGCACCCATTCCATTACTTTTTGTTGCACGCCATTTTTTAGCGCCTGCCTGTTCTGAGCTAATATCCCTTGATTTTCAGCAACTTATCCTTCATTGAAGATTGGCATCTTGTTTGCTATGCTTAGGTATATGCTTATAGAAGATGTCATAAGTTTTTTAAAAACCATACCGCCGTTTCAGTTTCT
>JBBILM010000005.1:0-2935 GCA_037444915.1 Nitrospirota bacterium
TTGATGCTGAAAAGCGCTCTTGTTACAGCAATATCAAAGAGCCTGTTCTTAACATCTTCCACCCTGTTCTGTAGAGCTTCTACATTGCTCAGATTAAGGGTTCTTTTGAGATGTTTCAGAAATGCTGTCTTTTTCCTTGATGGCTCAATTAGTGTAATTTTTATCTCAGGCTGCACAATAGCCATTGGCATTCCAGGAAAGCCTGCGCCACTGCCGATATCACACAATTCCGCGCTGCCTTCAGGAACAGCCTTGAGATACAACAAAGAATCGAGAAAATGTTTTATTATTATATCTTCGTCATTCTTCAGGGCAGTAAGATTGTATGCCCGATTCCACTTTTTCAACTCAAAGAGATATCTCGTGAAATTGCTGACAACAGCATCCGATGGCTCTATGCCGAGTTCTTTGAGGCCTTTTATGAGGAGGCTTTCTTTTTCCAATATTTTTCCACTGCCACCAGTATCAATGATATTGCCGCGGGTGTTATGCCAGGCATCCTGCTTGCCTGCCCAATTGTCTCAGGCCTCACATCAAGCAGTTTTTCAACAACTTCCCTTGATAATCCCGGGATATTCTCATAATCAAACGGATCAGGTATCTTCTTTCCTTCATATTTCTTTAATTTATCAGCCATCTCAACCTGCTTTTGTATATAGCCTTCATATTTGACATTTATTTCCACGCTCGCCTCAATCTCATCTGTAAGCTCATATTCAGGGGGGAAAAACTGCTTGATAAATCCGTAATTGACCTCAGGCCTTTTTAAGAGCTTTTCAAGGGAGATGTCCTCACTTAAAGCAGAAGTGTTCAGGCCGGCAAGCACTTCATTAAACTCTGCTGAATTCTTGGCATTCTGGTTTTTCAGTCTTTTTAGTTCCTTGTTTATAAGTCTCTTTTTTTCCGTGAATTTATCGTAATCATCCGGACTGACAAGTCCGATCTCATATCCCTTTTCCATTAGCCTGAAATCAGCGTTGTCGTGCCTGAGCAGCAGCCTGTATTCGGCCCGCGAGGTAAACATCCTGTATGGTTCATTCGTCCCTTTTGTAACAAGGTCATCTATAAGCACGCCTATATAAGCCCTGTCGCGTTCAAGCACCAATGGTTCTTTACATTTCAGTTTTAAGGCAGCGTTTATTCCAGACATTAATCCCTGGGCAGCAGCCTCCTCATAGCCAGATGTGCCGTTAATCTGTCCTGCGAGGAAAAGACCGTCAATATCCTTGCATTCAAGACTGTGCCTCAACTGCGTAGGAAACACAAAATCGTATTCAATGGCATATGCAGGCCTCATAATCTCCGCTTTTTCGAGCCCCGGGATAGTCCTTACAAGCTTAACCTGTGAGTCATAAGGAAGGCTTGTGGATATTCCATTGGCGTAATACTCGGTGGTGCCTATACCCTCGGGCTCCAGAAATACCTGATGCCTTTCCTTTTCAGAAAACCTGACCACCTTATCCTCAATGGAAGGGCAGTACCTCGGGCCTGCTCCCTTTATCCTGCCGCTGTAAAGAGGCGACCTGTCAAGGCTGCCAAGGATAATATCATGCGTACTTTTATTGGTGTAAGTTATGTAACAAGGCAACTGGGGATTTGTTATGCCCTCTGTTGAATACGAAAACGGGGTTGGGGGGTCATCCCCGTACTGAGGAGTTGTCCTTGAAAAATCAATGCTCTTTGCATCAATCCTCGGGGGAGTGCCTGTCTTAAGTCTTCCCATTCTCAGACCGAGACCCCTTAAGGAATCAGATAGCCCTACTGACGGAAATTCACCAGCCCTTCCAGACTCAAAACTATCGAGTCCGACATGGATAAGACCCTTTAAAAAAGTGCCTGTAGTGACTATTACAGCCTTTGCACCGTAATAAACACCGAGTGACGTAATAACACCCTCGATTTTCCCATTGCTGACAGAAATTTTTTCTACCATTCCCTGCCTTATAGACAGATTTTTCTGGCATTCAAGCGTCTGTCTCATGTACGTCTTGTACATAGCCCTGTCAGCCTGTGCCCTTAATGACCATACCGCAGGGCCTTTTGACATGTTCAGCATCCTGAACTGTATCCCTGACTTATCGGCAATCTTAGCCATTTCTCCGCCGAGCGCGTCAATTTCTCGAACAAGGTGGCCTTTTGCGAGGCCTCCGATGGCTGGATTGCATGATAACTGCGCAATAGTGTCTATGTTGATGGTAAAAATGCAGGTCTGAAGACCCATGCGGGCAGAGGCAAGCGCTGCCTCGCATCCTGCGTGGCCTGCTCCTATGACAATAACATCAAAATCCTGTTCCCTGTACATCAGATTATTATAACATTTAGCCTCGTGCTTGCTCTCCGTAAAAATTAGAGATAGAACGCGGGAGTGCTATAAAATCCTTAAGCCTTAAGATAGACAGGATGGGCTAATAACTCTTCAAATCACGATAGTAATTTTCATGAGGGCCAATCATAATTAATTCTAACCCATCATTAATAATTCTATATGAAAGGAGATATTGAATAGTTTTGATTTTGAACTTATGGATATATACACCTCGCAGGTCCCCTTTCTTTTCTTCCCCTGCAAAAGGTTTCTCCATTATCTTTTTAATTTCATTGTCTAATACTTCTTTTTCATGCTTTGAAAGCTTTTTGATTTTGTTTTCAATAATTCTTGATTGAAAGATTTTCATCTGATTCTATCCAAACTTATATTCAGATTTCTCACCTGTATCCAATTCTTCTATCCCAATAAGTATTTCTTTGATAAGATTATAGGGTAAGTCTGGATTTTCTTCAGCACATTTGCCTATTTTAGCCCAATGTTCAATCTGACCAGTTAAGGATCTATGGTCTATCCGGCTGAATTTCCTTGCCTCATTAACCAGTTCTTCAGATATTCGCACTGCTGTCGGCATAACAACTCACCTCCGTGTTTCATAGCGTTTCAATT
>JBBILM010000006.1:0-2181 GCA_037444915.1 Nitrospirota bacterium
CGCAAAACGAGGCAAATGCTCTGCCTGAGGACGTGCTTGACGAAAAGATATTTGCCGAGCAATACGAGAAGAAGTTGATGGAGCAGCTCGACGACAGTACGCTTACAAGAATTTTTTCCGGATTATGCGATGCCGTAAAAGACAGGGGTCCAAAAAGAATTGATCAACATAGTTTATAAACCAGGAGGAGTTTATGACAGCAACACAGTTTGAGATCAAAAGCTATCCTGATATGTGGGAAAGCCTCGGGATGGATGCAGCAAGATTCCAGAAGATGTTCTGGAAGAAGAAATCTCTGTTCAAAAATATGAACAGACTTTACCCTAACGTTGCATACTTTTTTCTGTCATTCCGGCTTGTCCGGCCACAGGCTCATTGAGAATCTTTCTTTGTTTTCAGAAGGATTCCCGACGCGCTTTGCTTGCGGGAATGACAAATTATGAGGCTTTACTAATGAACTTCTTAGTAACGGCCGTTGGCCGTTTAAATTATTATTTTTAAGGAGGACAGAAGATGGAAGAAAAGAGACCGGAAGAAATCAAGGAATTGGAAGAATTAAGCAGAGGAGATTTTCTTAAGATGGCAGGCGCAGCAGGGCTTGGACTTGCAGGACTGGGCGCTTTAATGAGTTCGCCAGTTTCAGCAGAGCAAGGAAAAGAAGGCAAAAAAAAGAAGTATCTGTTTGTTGTAAGCAACGGCGGCAATAATCCTAATCGGGCAATATTGGCCCTTTTATTGGCGGACGTTGTTCAGAAAAAGGAATTTGGAGGCGTTCATATATATATGGTGCTTGAGGGGGTAGAGCTCTGTAAAAAAGGCCTTGCAGAAAAGATAGTCTCTCCTGCGTATCATAAGTTCGGAAATGCCTTTGATATGATGGAAAGGATACGCAAGAATGGCGGGACATTCGGGGCATGCCCGCCATGTTTGGACTGGGTAGGCGCAACAGGTGAAAATAAATATGACTGGATAACGCCTCAGGGCGGCGACTGGCTCATGGAAAATATTCAGGATTCATTAGTGGTATGGCTGTAGAAATTAACTGCAAGGCAATTTAGCAAAAAAACTCCTTGCTCTCATTGAGCAAAAGGGGCAAGGAGTTTAATATTTGATGTTTGATTGTCTGGATATTAATTTAGAGAACAGCATGGCAAGCATAAGAAAAAATGTTTCTATAATGTGTTTTCATGATGAGTTGTGTCAGGTTTACAATGCTTTAATGACGGCATTAAGTCTTTTGAGAGAAGGCTCAAAAGTAACAGTATTTTTCGGCTCGCGCGGTGTTAACGCAGTTCACAAAGAGAGGGTGCGAAATCTTCAGTGCTTACCTGATCAGGGACAAGAAATTAGCGAGGCAGTAAAGAAACGGATGTCTGAGATGGGCATTCCGGATATTGAGGATTTGTTCATTATGCTTCGGATGGAAGGGGCTAAACTTTTAGCCTGTCCCTTGAATGTCCAGCTATTTGGCATGAGCAGGGAAGATTTTATTGAAGGGGTAGAGTTTGACAACCCTGCTACGTATTATAAGGACGTTGTTATGCAGGCAGATATGAATCTTACTTTTTAAGGAGGTTAAAGGCGGTGTCAGTAGAAAAAAGGAAGAATATGAAATTGCCGAAATTTAAGGGTATTTTTTCAAAAACTTTTGGATGTGTTGTGATTATCTTTGCAGTGGGCTTAATTGCATCGCTTTCATTTGCAAAAGAGATCGAATTAAACACAAGAGGCGCCTGTCTCAAAGTTGATGACTTTAAAGCTTTGATGAAGAGTGAGGCAAAAAAAATGAAAGCAGGCGATACAATAAAACTTATTATAGATACCCCAAATGAACCAGAAGCAAACGATGCCATAAAACAGGAAGGCCACACAATTACGGAAACCAATAGAAACAAAGACAAGGATTCTACCACCTATATAATAAGGGTCAGCAAATGAAGAACTTGAAGAAGATAATCGTAACTTTAGCTGTTTTCATTGCCGTATTCGTCGGCCATTTGCTTTATTATAAAATCTTTTCTCAGAACTCCAGTCCGATATGGTGGAAGCTTTATGTGGTTACTCAGACATATCTAATCAGTTTTTCTCTGGCATTGTCGTTCGCTTTTGGCGCTTATGCCGTTACCATGATGAGAAACAGATCTAAGAACGCTGTAGCTGGAAGCGCAGTAATCGCTTTTT
>JBBILM010000007.1:0-2647 GCA_037444915.1 Nitrospirota bacterium
TTTTTTTGTGTATCGGAGCATGTATGTATCGGAGTGCCGGTGTATGGGTGTAACACCCTTACATCCTTACTCCGTTACCCCGTTACTTCTTACATCTTACTTCTTACATCTTACTTCTTACTTCTTACTTCTTAGTTTTCTTCTCATCACCTCCTGATATTAAGTTTGAACCTTAACTAAGGTTTTTTGATTGTTTTTCCTAAGTGATAATAAATATAGCAAAATTGATGCCAACTAAAAAATAGACCATAGACCAAAGACCATAGACCAAAGACCATAGACAACAGACCAAAGACCATAGACAACAGACCAGAGACCAAAGACCGCAGAAGTCTTTGTTTTTATAAGAATCAGGCGTCAGAACATTTAAAAAAATGACGGTTTTTTGACACTTGTAAACCCTAATCCTCAATTCTTCATTCTTCATTCGCAATCCCTAATTCTTGCGTTATGCCCATTTTCACCCAAAAAAAACACACACCATGTGTGTGAAATGACACAGCAACCAGCCTGACAACAGACCAAAGACTAAAGACCAAAGACTAAAGACTAAAGACTAAAGAGTTTCACTTTCTACAGAACTGATAAGCCCATATAATGTCTTGGATGTTGCGCTCACAAGGGACTCAATTCTTTGAAATGTTTCATTATCTAAATAACCCAGTCTTTTTGCTAAACTTGTCAGATATTCAACTTCGGCCAAAGACCCGCGTGAAATATACAGAAACTGCAGATAATCTTTTTTATGTTTGCGGCTTGCGCCTTCAACAATATTTGCAGGAACTGAAACTATTGCCCTCCTGAACTGAGAGGTCAAACAATATAATTCTTCTTTGGGAAAAGACTTTGAAGCATTATAGCCTTCCATAACCAGGTCATCAGCCATCTGGTAAGCCTTTATCCTTTTATAATCCCTCATCCACCACCCCCATAATAGACCAAAGACTATAGACAATAGACCAAAGACCGAAGACCCTTTTTAGTCTGTTGTCTATAGTCTGTTGTCTATGGTCTGTTGTCTATAGTCTGTTGTCTATGGTCTGTTGTCTATGGTCTATAGTCTATGGTCTATTGTCTATGGTCTATAGTCTTTAAGCAGTCCGAATTTCTGCATCTTGTATCTTAAAGCGTCTCTTGTTATGCCAAGGAGTTTTGCAGCCCTTGTCTGGTTGCCATTGACCTTCTGAAGCGCCTGCACTATAAGATCCCTCTCCACATTTTTCAGGGAAAGGCCTTCCTGAGGCATGCTGAATACTGATCTGTCCGTGATAATTCCAGCGTAGTCCACTATTTCCGAAGGTATATGCTCCGGATATATAACATCCGTATTTTCGAGTATGCATATCCTTTCTATGACATTTCTGAGTTCCCTTGCGTTGCCGTACCATGGATAATTAATGAGCAGCGCCTCCGCATCCGGGGATATGTCCTTTACGTTTTTCTTGAATTCCTTATTAAAGCGGTCTATATAATACATAGCAAGGGGTATTACATCCTCTTTCCTTTCCCTCAGGGGAGGCATTATTATAGGTATAACCTTAAGCCTGTAGTAAAGGTCAGACCTGAATGTGCCTTCCTTTACCGCATTGGCAAGGTCTTTATTAGTAGCAGCTATAATCCTTACATTAACGCTTATATCCTTAAGCCCGCCCACCCTCTTGAAAATCTTTTCTTCAATTACTCTTAATAGCTTTGCCTGAGTGGAAGGCTTTATATCTCCTATTTCATCGAGATAAATAGTTCCGCCGCCTGCGACCTCAAAAAGCCCTTTTTTGGCAATCTTGGCATCTGTAAACGCGCCCTTTTCATACCCGAAAAGCTCGCTTTCAATAAGTGTTTCAGGGAGCGCGGTTGCCGTAACCTCGACAAACGGCTCAGCCGCCCTCGAACTATTATAATGAATAACCCTTGCTATAAGGTTCTTTCCTGTGCCGCTCTCTCCCTGAATAAGTATAATGCTGGCATCGCTCTCAGCAACCCTTTTTGCGAGTGCAGCAACATCTTTTATTGCCTTTGAGCTGCCTACTACATTTTCGAAGCTGTATTTAACATGCTGTTCTTCCCTGAGATAGGAAACCTCTCTCTTTAATGTCATTGTTTCGAGGGCTTTTTTGATAAGCACTGATATCCTGTTGAGGTCAAAAGGCTTTTCAAGAAAGTCATACGCTCCCAGCTTGATAGCATTAACAGCCGTTACTATATCTCCATGAGCTGTAACTATTACAACTATGCTGTCCTTGTTAAGCTTACGTATGGATTCAAGGGTCTCAAGGCCGCTGATGCCGGGCAGGTGTATATCCAGCAAGACTATGTCGGGAACTTCTTCCTTAAACACCTCAAGTCCGGATTCCCCTGTGTCGGCTGTAAACACTTCATAGCCTTCTTTTTGGAGATGCTGCTGCAAAGACCATGTTATGAACTTTTCGTCATCAATTATCAGTATTTTTGGCTGTACCAAAAAACCTCCTTTTTCTGCAGACCAAAGACTACAGACTATAGACCAAAGACCAAAGACTACAGACTATAGACCAAAGACTACAGACTATAGACCAAAGACCGAAGACCGAAGACCAAAGACCAAAGACTATAGACCGAAGACCAAAGACCTTTTTTTGGTCTTTAGTCTATTGTCTTTAGTCTATTGTCT
>JBBILM010000007.1:2747-45847 GCA_037444915.1 Nitrospirota bacterium
GTCTGTTTTTATGGGTAAATACACAGTAAAGGCGCTGCCTTTACCCACCTCACTCTTTACCGCAATTTCACCTCCGTGATCCTGTACAATCTTCCTGCTAATTGACAAGCCAAGGCCTGTTCCCTTTGATTTCTTTGTAAAAAACGGTTCAAATATATTATGGATATCTTCCGGCATTATCCCCTTTCCGGTGTCGCTTATGCTTATTATCAGCGCTTTTTCGCAGTCAGGCATTTTTATATCGGCCACCTCGCTGCAAAACTTTAATGAAGCGGAAATCATTATTAATCCTCCTGCTGGCATGGCATGAAGGGAATTTATCAATATATTCAATAATACCTGCTGCATCTGCTCAGGGTCAATCATGAGCAGAGGAATATCCTTCTGCACCTCGGTTTCTATGACAACCTGCTGCTTTTTGGCCTCTGGATAGATAAAAAACAGGCTTTTTTCTATCACATCATCTATTTTCGTGAGTGTAAAATGAGGAGGCTTTGGTCGCGCATAGCTTAAAAGATCCTTTATTATCCTGTCGAGTCTTCCCACCTGATTTAAAACCTCGGCAACAACCGCTCTTTTGCTGTCTCCTTCAGGAAGGTCTGCATAGATTATCTGCATGGCAAGGCTTATGCCCGCAAGCGGGTTTTTTATCTCATGGGTTATGCCTGAAATAATCTCGCCGAGTGTGGCAAGACGCGATGTTTTTTCGATCTGCGAAATATGACACAGTTCAAGTTGCTTGTTGGCTTCTTCAAGCGATGCTGTCATTTTATTAAAAGCCTTTGAAAGGTAGCCGAATTCATCGTCGGAAACATCAATGACACGGGCTGACAGATCCCCTCCCTCAACCTTCTCCATAACATCCGTTATATTTCTGAGAGGTCTGTTTATATACCTCCTGCCGCCGATTAAAAACACAAGGCTCACAATGATTAATCCGACAAAAAGACCTGTCAAATGCCTGTACGTGGATTCCAATATGGAACGCTGCGCTGCCGCAAGGGAGACCTCCACGTCAAGCACGCCAAGAACATTCTTATTCTGGTCGTGGCATCTGTAACATGAAGGGCTGTTTAATATGGGCACAACACGGGTGGTAAAAATATCCTTATTTTTTTTGATCACAAATGGAGATTCATCTCCACGGATAAACTTATCCCAGTCCTCTTCATGTATCCTCTCCCCGATATCCTTTGATTCTGCTGAAAAAACAATTATGCCAGTTACAGGGTCAAAAATCCTTATTTCTTTCAGTTCAGGATGCACTTTGGTATAGTCGTCAATCATTGCCTGAACCTCGTGGCATCTGTCGCCGAGCATGTAGCTCATTATAGTATGCTTGATAAGATCAGACAGTATAACCGACTTTTGCTTCTGGGAATCGAGGAGCCTCGCCCTTGTATCCCTGATATCAGAAAAAACAACCAATGATATGACTATAGCAACTGAAAAGAGGGCAATAAACGTTAACTTAAATCTGACGCTCTTTAATATATTCACTTGCCGGCTGAATCCCTGCTATTGACAATAACCTGCGCGAATTATACTTTAACCGTACCGCGAAATGAGCGTTTTGCATGCAGATTTTTGTATGCATTCCTGAGAAGGGATTCTATTTCCTCCTGATTATGACACATATATAGCAATGTCTACATTACTATACGTAATTACTCATTGTAATTCCATGCCTTTTTTTTTGTCAAGCATTGAAGCCTAACCTGCAAATTATAAAAACAGAAAAGAGATTAGAGCATGCTCATAAACCATTCGATATAATTTTAAAGGTCGATTTCCCGCCTTCTGATTTCCTTGACAAAAAAAATAGTCAGCCGTTATAGTATGAGGATAAAGAGTGAACTGACAGCAGTTTACCTTCATAAATACTGAACATCAAAATAATAGGTAGTTATAAATGAAATTTGTAATCTCTGAAATCCCTGATGAGGGCATAGAGCTCGAACTGACGGAAAATATAGACTGCGAGTCTTTAAACATATTAACGCCTGTGCGCGCATTGATAAAGCTTGACAGGAGAGGGGCTGAAGTTATCGCAAAAGGGGTCATAACTGCGAATGTAGAAATGCAATGCAGCAGGTGCCTTGAAAATTTTACCACTCATATTAAAAGCCGTTTCAACGCAGTTTACTACCCCGCAAAAGAAATAGACAATGAGGAGCACTACGAACTTACAAGCGACGAACTCGATACTGGCTTTTACGAAGACGATATCTTTGATACCGATGAACTTATAAAAGAGCAGTTATTGCTAAATGTGCCTATGAAGCCGCTTTGCGCGGATAAGTGCGTTGGATTATGCTTAAAATGCGGCGCAGATTTAAACGAGGGCAGATGCGATTGCGAGTTTTCTGAAATAGATCCGAGATTGGCTGTGTTAAAACAACTGCTGCAAAGAAAGGAGTAAAAGACCATGGCAAATCCAACCCATCGTCATACAAGGTCAAGAAGAGACAAAAGAAGGGCAAACTGGAAAGGACAGCTTCCCAATCTTGCCAAGTGCCCTGAATGCAAAGAGTTAAAACTTCCTCACAGGGCTTGCGTAAAATGCGGTTCTTACAACGGCAAAAAAATCCTTGAGATAGTAACAAAGTAATCATGAAGATTGCCCTCGATGCAATGGGGGGCGATTTTGCTCCTGACATAACTGTGGCAGGGGCAATAGAGGCTGTCAGCGAATATGACCTCGAAATCATACTCGTTGGAGACAGGCAGAAAATAAGTGAATCCCTCAAGGCCAAGCGCTATCCCCCTAACAGGCTTTCCATATTTCACGCTTCAGAGGTTGTGCAAATGCACGAATCTCCGTCTGTCGCACTCAGGAGGAAAAGGGACTCCTCTATCCGCAGGGCTATAGAACTGGTCAAAAACAATGAGGCGGATGCGGCTGTAAGCGCGGGAAATTCGGGTGTTGTCATGGCAACATCCCTTTTTATTCTCGGCAAACTGCCAAATGTTGACCGTCCGGCCATAGCAACTATAATGCCGTCGCTGACAGGCTATTTTCTCCTGATAGATGCAGGAGCGAATGTTGACTGCAAGCCGGAAAACCTATTGCAGTTCGCTATAATGGGCAATGCGTATTACAAAGCTGTTTGCGACATCCCGTCACCAAGAATTGCTTTATTAAGCATTGGAGAAGAAGATACAAAAGGCAATGAACTCACAAAAGAGGCCTTTAAATACCTGAAAGCGGCAGATGTCAACTTCACAGGCAACATAGAGGGCAAGGATATTTTTTCAGGAAGCGCGGATGTTATCGTATGCGACGGCTTTATCGGAAATATCGTGCTGAAGGTGAGTGAGGGACTTGCAGAAACAATACTGAAAATGCTGAAAATGGAAATCGCCAATGTCGCAACCGGCAAACTTGGATACCTTATGATAAAACCCGCTATAAAGGGTTTTAAAAAGCGGACAGACTATTCAGAATATGGAGGCGCTCCTCTTCTGGGAATAAACGGCACGTGCATTATAAGCCATGGACGCTCCTCGGCAAGGGCAATAAAAAACGCTGTAAGGGTTGCCGCTGAAATGGCGCGGAAAAAGGTTCATGAACTAATCAGGGAGTCGCTTCATCAGGAAATTTAATTCCTAATTCTTAAATAATAAGTGTTGTCAGGGAGAAATTATGCTCAAAGCAAAGATTATCGGCACTGGTTCTTATGCCCCTGAAAAGATACTCACTAATTTCGACCTCGAAAAAATTGTTGAAACATCAGATGAGTGGATTACAGAAAGAACAGGCATCAAGGAAAGGCGGATAGCTAAAAATACGGAGTGCACTTCAAGCCTCGCTTTTGAAGCATCAAAGATCGCCTTAAAGAATGCCGGCATAAAGGCAAAAGACATTGACCTTATAATACTGGCAACTGTAACTGGCGATATGCCGGTTCCGTCAACAGCTTGTCTTTTGCAGGGACAACTTGCTGCCAAAAATGCTGCTGCGTTTGATGTTAACGCTGCGTGTTCAGGTTTTCTTTACGGCCTTTCAATTGCTGAAAGCTTCATCAAATCAGGCATGCACAAGAGGATTCTTCTTGCAGGCTCAGAAACCCTCTCAAGGTTTACAGACTGGCAGGACAGAACAACCTGCATCCTTTTTGGAGACGGAGCAGGAGCGGTTGTTTTGGAGGCAACAACAGAAGAAAGGGGCATAATATCGACCCACCTTTATTCAGATGGGAGTTTATGGGAATTGCTAAATCTCCCCGGAGGAGGAGCAAAACATCCTGCTTCGATAGATTCAATCGGGCAAAGGCTGCATTTCATGAAAATGAAAGGCAATGAAACCTTTAAAGTAGCTGTAAGGGCCCTTGAGAGTCTTGTAGCTGACACCTTGAAAAAAAATAATCTAAAGCCCTCTGACCTTGCGGCAATTATCCCCCATCAGGCCAATTTAAGGATTATACAGGCAACTGCGAACAGACTCGGACTGTCAATGGATAAGGTAGTTGTGAATATCGACAAATACGGAAATACATCAGCGGCATCTATTCCTATAGCCCTTGACGAGGCAGTAAGAACAGGCAGGATCAGAAGGGATGATTACATATTGCTCGAGGCATTCGGCGGTGGTCTCACTTGGGCTTCTGCCCTGATAAAATGGTAATAATAGACAATAGACAATAGACCATAGACCATAGACCATAGACAAAAGACTAAAGACTAAAGACTAAAGACAATAGATAACCGGTGAAAAAAACATTAAAAAATAATAGTCAGATTAGTCCCATATCATGTGAGTGGAAAAAACCTTCGATATCACAAGAACAGCCCAACAAGGACAGGCTTTTCAGATATAAAGGAAATTTCAGGTGGTCCGGGGTTAAAACTGAAAGATACAAGGAAAAAGACGGCGGGTGGTCAGCGATTGCAAGAAATGTATTAATCGGCAGTCAGGGCGAATCCGCGAAATTTCATCTCAGGTATTTCGAGATAGAGCCGGGCGGATTCAGCAGCCTTGAGATGCACAAACATGAACACGTTGTAATCTGCGTAAGGGGGAGAGGCAAAGTCAGAATGGGTAAAAAGTCATACGTGCTGAAACACCTCGATACCGTTTACATGGCGCCTGATACTATACATCAACTTAAAAACCCTTACAATGAACCTTTCGGCTTTTTCTGCATTGTAAACGCAAAAAGGGACAAACCGAAAACCTTAATGACAGACCAAAGACCTGCTTAGTTCTTAATCCGTTATCCGTGTCCGTCATCCGTCACGGACACGTGTCACGATTCACGGTTCACAGTTTTTACTTCTTAGTTCTTAGTTCTTAGTTCTTAGTCTATTGTCTATGGTCTTTGGTCTATGTTCCGCAGCACTTTTTATATTTTTTACCGCTGCCGCAAGGGCATGGATCATTTCTGCCTATCTTTCTGTCTTTTTGCACAGGCTGTCTGCCTGCATCGCCTTCTCCCCTGTTGTATGTAAGCCTTGTGCTCTGAGCCATGACCTTTGAAGCAGTCTCCTCTTCATGCCTTATCTGTATCTTAAAGAGCCGCATAAGCACATCCGAAGAAATCCTCTGCGACATATTGGCAAAAAGGTCAAATGCCTCTTTTTTATATTCAACGAGCGGATCCCTCTGCGCATACCCTCTCAATCCGATTCCCTCTTTGATGTGATCTATCCCTAAAAGATGATCCTTCCACTGGGCATCTATGACCTGCAGGAGAAGCATTTTTTCCAGATACCTCATAACATCTGCTCCAGCCTCTTTCTCCCTGCTTTCATACGCATCCTTAACAGCCGCTATTATCATATCCCTTAGATCATCCCTATCCCGGGTTTTGTCAAGCTCAAGAGTCACCGAAAACATTCCATAAACCGCATCCCTTAGCCCGGCGAGGTTCCATTCATCACTTTCAGGGCAAAATATTGCAATAAACTCATTCACCTCATCTTCGACCATTTCAAATATCCTGTCTTTCAGGGAATCACCCTGCAAAACCCCGCTCCTGAATGAGTATATCTCTTTCCTCTGCTTGTTCATTACGTCATCGTATTCAAGCAGGTGTTTCCTTATGTCAAAGTTGTGCGCCTCAACCTTTTTCTGGGCATTTTCTATAGCCTTGGACACCATTTTATTTTCTATGGGCACATCTTCGTCCATTTTCAAAATATTCATAAGTCCGTTTATCCTGTCAGAGCCAAAAATCCTCATAAGGTCATCTTCAAGAGAAAGGTAAAACCTTGACGCTCCCGGATCTCCCTGCCTTCCCGACCTTCCGCGCAACTGATTGTCTATCCTCCGCGCCTCATGACGCTCCGTGCCAATTATAAAAAGCCCCCCGGCGCTCAAAACCTCACTTTTTTCCGCTTCGCAAATCTCTTTAGCCTTTTCAACGGCTTGACCGTATTCTTCCTCTGTATATTCCTTATTATCTCGTAATATATCCCTCGCAATTCCATCAGGGTTGCCGCCAAGCACAATATCTGTGCCTCTTCCGGCCATGTTTGTTGCGATTGTAACCGCGTGAAGCCTGCCTGCCTGGGCAACGATCTCAGCCTCTTTTTCGTGAAACTTCGCGTTTAAAACAGAGTGCTTTATACCCTTTTTCTTTAAAAGCGCCCCGAGAAGTTCGGATTTTTCTATGGATGTTGTGCCAACCAGCACTGGCTGGCCTTTTTTATTGCATTCTTCTATCTCTCTTATCACCGCGTTAAACTTCGCATTTTCATTTTTATAAATTGAATCAGGATAATCTATTCTTACCATCGACTTATTGGTCGGCATTACAACAACATCAAGGTTGTATATCTTGGCAAACTCCTCTGCTTCCGTATCTGCCGTGCCTGTCATGCCCGCAAGTTTGTTATACATTCTAAAGTAGTTCTGAAAAGTGATAGTCGCGAGGGTCTGATTTTCATTGGCTATTTTAACTCCCTCTTTTGCCTCGATTGCCTGATGAAGGCCGTCACTCCACCGCCTGCCCGGCATTAGCCTGCCCGTAAACTCATCTACGATTATTACCTCTCCGTCCTTTACAACATACCCCACATCCCTTTTGTAGAGATTGTAAGCTCTCAGGGCCTGAAGCACGTGATGAACAAGCTCGATATTTGCAGGGTCATAGAGATTGTGCACGCCGAGAAGTTTCTCCACTTTGGAGCTTCCTGAATCTGTAAGTATGGCGTTTTTAAGCTTCTCATCTATCTTAAAATCTTCATCAGCCTTCAGGGATGGGATTATCCTGTTTATCCTGTAATATTTGTCTGTTGATTCCTCTGAAGGGCCGGAAATTATTAGAGGCGTCCGTGCTTCGTCAATTAAAATACTGTCCACTTCGTCAACAATCGCGTAATTCAATTCTCTTTGGGAGTAGTCTGTATGATCATATTTCATATTGTCCCTGAGATAATCAAACCCGAATTCGTTATTAGTGCCGTATGTAACATCCGCGAGATAAGCCTCCTTCCTCGTGCATTCTCTGAGGTGGTTAAATCTCTTATCCTGAGAAATATAAGACGGGTCGTAAAGGAATGACCTGTCATGCTGTATTATTCCTACTGACAAGCCGAGGAAATGATAGACAACTCCCATCCACTGGGCATCTCTCTTGGCAAGATAATCGTTTACTGTCACAACATGAACTCCCCTGCCATCAAGCGCGTTTAAATACACAGGCAGAGTTGCGACAAGTGTTTTTCCCTCGCCTGTCTTCATCTCGGCTATCCTGCCCTCATGAAGCACTAATCCGCCGATAAGCTGGACATCAAAATGCCTCATATTAAGGAAGCGCTTTGACGCCTCCCTGACAACCGCAAATGCCTGCTTTAACACGCTGTCAATACTTTCGCCCGATGCTATCCTTGCCCTAAATTCATCTGTCTTTGCTCTTAACTGCTCATCGCTGAGAGGTGAGATTGAAGATTCAAAAGCTGATATTTCATCGGCTATTTCAATAAGTCTTTTTAATTCCCGTTCATTTTTTGTGCCGAATATTTTCTTTAAAATTCCTACCATATTGCCTCTCTTTAGTTTTAGATTGCGACTCTTTTTTTGGTTCTTTCTCATTTCAAGTGGGTAAATATTATCTGGACTATTTCCCCTCTATCAAGAGGGGAAGTTAAGACTACCCATTCAATATGAGAAAGAGCCTCTTATTTATACTAAATAACAGTACGCTATTTATGCAAGCAAATCAAGTTTTTATGCAGGCATTACCCGAATATACCATCAGAAATCAGATCGAATGGTTCTGGCGTTCCTCTTTCCATGAATTGAGTTGATGGTGGGTTTTGGGTGAATACACTCACTGTCTATTTGTTGTATAATACATTTATCTATCTATACTGCATTCAGGAGAATTAAGCATGGATATAATTAACATCCTGTCATCATCTGTCGAGGCAAAGGCTTCTGACATCCATATCGTCATAGGCAAACCCCCGATGATAAGAGTACGGGGGCAGGTACAACCCCTGCCCGGCTTTCCGGAATTAACTCCCGAACTCTCCAAGTCATTGATATACAGCATGTTGTATCAGGATCAGATCGCAAAATTCGAAGAAAAACTTGAACTCGATTTTTCATATAATGTAGAGGGGTTAAGCAGATTCAGGGTCAATGTGCTTTCGCAAAAAAATGGCACAGAAGCTGTAATGAGACTGATACCGACAAAGATACCCACTCCAAGGGAATTAAGGCTTTCAGACGCAATAATGGCCCTGACCCGGCTGCCGAGGGGACTTGTGCTTGTTACTGGCGCTACAGGAACAGGAAAAACAACAACGCTCGCGTCAATGATTGATATAATAAACAACGAAAGGCATGAGCATATACTCACTATCGAAGATCCTATAGAATATGTTTATGAGCATAAAAAATGCATAGTAAGGCAGCGCGAAATCGGCTTAAATACACATTCATTCAGCAGCGCGCTGAAGTTTGCGCTAAGACAGGACCCTGATGTAATCCTCGTTGGTGAAATGAGGGACCTCGAAACCATATCTCTCGCTCTTACTGGGGCAGAGACAGGACATCTCGTTTTTTCAACACTTCACACTCAGGATGCGCCCCAGACAATAGACAGGGTGATAGACGTATTCCCTCCTCATCAGCAGCAGCAGATAAGGGTTCAGCTTGCGGCTACTCTAAGGGCTGTAATTTGCCAGCAGTTGTTGCCCCGCGCAGACGGAAAGGGCAGGATTGCGGCCAGAGAGGTCATGATAGTTACTCACGCGATTTCCAATCTTATCCGTGAAGGCAAAACCCACCAGCTTTACAGCGCCATAGAAACCGGCGCAAAACACGGCATGTGCACGCTCGAGGCATCTCTCGCAGAACTCGTAAGGGACAGGCTCGTTACTCCTGAAGACGCCTTTTCAAAATCTAACAACCCTGAAACCCTTAGACTTAAAATGGCGGCAATGGGCATAAAAGTATGACCTTAAAAATAGACGAATATCTGAGAGAGCTTGTTAAAAGAGACGGATCCGACCTGCATCTGAGGGCAGGAAGGCCTCCCCTGATGAGAATAAGGGGCGAGATGATGCCGTCTGAATTCCCTGTTACATCAGGCAAAGAAGTGGAAGAACTTTTGATGCCTATGCTGTCTGACATTCAAAGAAAAAAATTAGCTGAAAATCTCGAGATCGATTTCTCTTATAACATTGAGGGATTAGCGAGGTTCAGGGGAAGCATTTTTTACCAGATGGGAAGTTTGGGCGGCGTGTTCAGGGTTAATCCTATAGACATAAAAAGCATCGATGAACTCGGACTGCCGGAAGTGCTTAAGGAGCTTATATCGAGGAAACAGGGGTTAATTCTTGTTACAGGGCCGACCGGAAGCGGAAAGTCAACGACACTCGCTGCCATGATTGATCATTTGAACAAACGTATTAATAAACATATTATTACAATTGAGGATCCCATAGAATTCGTTTATAATGACGACAAATGCACAATTACCCAGAGGGAGATCGGGTCTGATACTCATTCCTTTTCAGAGGCTCTGAAAAGGGCTATGAGACAGGACCCGGATATAATACTCATAGGAGAAATGAGGGATGTTGAGACAATGCAGACTGCCTTAAGCGCTTCTGAAACAGGACATCTTGTTTTCAGCACCCTTCACACCAACTATGCAAAGCAGTCGATAACAAGAATTATAGACGCATTCCCGCCTGAACTGCATCACCAAATAAGAATAAGACTGGCGCTATCATTAATAGCGACGGTATCCCAAAGGCTCGTTACAAAATCAGATGACTCAGGAAGGGTTGCTGTCATGGAAATAATGATAAACACGCCCACTATTAAAAAATCTCTTATCGATGCGAAGCTGGACAATATCGACAAGATAATTGCCGAGTCTGCAACGGTCTTCAAGTCCCAGACAATGAATCAGCATTTATTCCAGCTTGTGCAGCAGGGCGTCTTTACCATGGAAGACGCGATTGATGCAAGTCTTAACCCGAGCGATTTAAGAATTATGTTTCAGACACAAATGGCTTATAAAAAAGAAGAGGAAAAAAAACCTTCGTTTCCAAAAACTCCTCCATGGATAAAAGACAAATGAACAAATTAAGATTTATAACATCAGGCGAATCACACGGCAAAGGATTGACAGGCATTATTGAAGGAATTCCGTCAGGCCTCCAATTGTCATCAGACTATATTGACACGGAACTCAGGCGAAGGCAGGGAGGATATGGCAGGGGCGGAAGGATGAAAATAGAAACCGACCATGCTGAGATCGTTTCCGGTGTAAGGTGGGGAAAAACATTAGGGTCTCCAATCTCAATCATCATAGAGAACAGGGACTGGAACAACTGGCTTGAGGGAATGTCAGTGGAAAGCCAATACGAAGGCTCTATTAATGCCGTAACGCGACCGAGACCGGGTCATGCGGATCTTGCGGGGGCGTTAAAATACGGTCAAAAAGACATAAGAAATATTCTTGAGCGTTCAAGCGCACGAGAAACCGCGATGAGGGTTGCCCTTGGCAGTGTCGCAAAAAAATTCCTCGGCGAATTCGGCATAGTTATAGGCAGCTATGTGATGCGCATCGGCAGTGTCAGCATTCAGGAACATGACTCAGGCGCCAGCGTTCAAGAGTTTGCCGATGCCTTTAACAAAGCCGAAATATCGCCTGTCAGATGTCCTGACGATGAATCGTCAAAAAAAATGATGGGATTAATAGACAAGGCAGTACAAAAGGGAGACACGCTCGGAGGCATCTTTAAAGTATTTGCTACAGGGGTGCCTGCAGGGCTCGGAAGCCATATACAGTGGGATAAAAAGCTTGACGCTCGGCTCTCATATGCTTTAAGCGGCATACAGGCGATTAAAGGTGTTGAAATCGGAAGCGGATTTGAAATGGCAGGGAAATTTGGTTCAGAGGTCATGGACGAAATATTCTATGATGGAGCAAATGTCAAAAGTCAGGGGTCAGGATTGGGATTTTACAGAAACACAAACCATGCGGGTGGAATTGAAGGCGGCATAACCAATGGAATGCCGGTAGTCATAAAGGCGGCAATGAAGCCCATACCAACACTGAGGACACCTTTGCGTTCAGTGGATATTATCACAAAAGAGCCTTTTGAAGCCGCCTATGAACGTTCTGACACATGTGCCGTTCCTGCTGCCGCAGTAGTCGCGGAAGCCATGACAGCCCTGATACTGGCTGACGCGGTTCTCGAGAAATTCGGTGGAGACAGCGTCGAAGAGACAAAGAAAAACTACAATAGCTTTATAGAATATTTAAAACAATTTTAGAATTTGCATAAAAATGGCTTTATAGCGCCTCATTAGTGATACTCATGGATAAAACATATCAAATTAAAAAATACCTGGCTGATTTACTGGATTGTTTCTATAGAGTGCGGATTATAAAGTCTTTGTTCCGCTCATGCCGCTATGCTGCTGTTTTTTTCGGCTTAATCATTCTTTTTATTTTAATTCTGCCGATAGTTTCATCCGCATCTGACAATGTCGCAGATTATCTTTTAAACGGGAAAAAAAGCCTTGATAAGGGAGATTATGAAAAAGCAATAAGCCAATTAACCGAATCCATCGAAAAATTGCCGCTCCTATCAGACTACGCTCTTTTATGGAGGGCAAAGGCCTATGAAGAAAAAGGCGATATAGACAAGGCAATTAATGATTTGAAGTCAGTCAGTTCGCAGTACCCGGATTCATATCTGATTAAAAATATAAGAATCAAGGAGATAGAACTTCTTAAAAAAATAAATGACCCTTCATTGAACAAATCATTTGACAGTTTTGTAAAGGATTACCCGTCAGATTTCATCGTTAAATATACTTATGCCTTACATCTTAAAAACAACGGTGAAAATGAAAAGGCAAAAAATCTATTCAGGGATATATACGTATCAGTATCTGATTATTCTGAAAGGGCATTAATAGAGCTGTCACCCTCGGATATAACACTTGAAGACCTGATTAAAAAAGGGAAAAACCTTAATAAGGCATGGCGCTTTAAAGAGGCTGAAAAGTCCTTCAGAGACGCATTAGAGCAATCGAGCGATAAAAAGATAAAAAACAAAACAGATGAGATACTGGATGGGCTCGCTCTTTCCCTGTTCAGACAAAAAAGATATAAGGAGGCAGCGGATTTATACAAAAAAATCAACAGCCGGTACTGGCTTGCGAGATCTTTATTAAGGGCAGGAGAAACAGGTTTTTTCGAGTCGCAGTTAGCCGAGTTCATGAATGTCAGGGATAATCGAATGGCTTCTGTTCTAATATCATACGGAAACACAAAAAGAAGGCAGGGCAATAAAGAAAACGCGATCGACATATTCAACAATGTCCTTTTGCGTTATCCCGCTGAGAAAGAAGAGTCACTATGGTCAACAGGCTGGACGCATTATTTGTCGCGTGACTACAAAAAAGCTATGGACGTATTCTCAGGGCTTTATGAAACCTACGGCAGATCCAAATACAGGTACTGGCTTGACAAATGCAGGGAATTATTAATTGAGCCTAAATCACAGAAACCAGCCTCGCTTAAAAAAAACCAGCACATGGACTTTTATGATCTTCTGTATATCATTAAGGATAACCCTGTTGTATTGGGGAATTTTGAAACAGGGAAAATGGAATCGTCAAAAATCAAGAATGCCGTCACTCCGCAGCCCAAAATGGGATCATCCTACCCTTCACGACTGCCTTCGGCGCCGTTTGAAAGGATAGCTATCCTTATTGGCATTGGCTTGCGGCAAGAGGCGATTTCAGAGCTTTTGCAAATATCAAGAAAGAATCCTGACCTTGATACACGCATTTATATCAGCGCCCAACTAAAAAATCTCGGCAATTATAAAGCATCCGTAAATATTATTTCTCAAATTCCCTATGCCGAAAACCTCCACGAATTGTTTTATCCGGCAGCGTTCTGGAACGATATTGAAAGCGCTTCCAAGTCCCTTGATATTGACCCTTTTTTAATCCTTGCGGTAATGAGAGAAGAGTCAAGATTTGATCCTGAGGCAAGATCAATTGCGGGCGCGCTGGGATTGATGCAATTAATGCCGCAGACCGCAAACAGACTTGACCGGCACGTTAAATTGAATTTAAAAAGGTCAGAAGAGCTATACAATGCGAGCAAAAATATTATCATTGGTTCATATTATCTAAAAGAACTGATAAAGGCCTTTAATTCTGTGCCGGCCGCGCTTGCCGCTTACAATGCAGGTGAAGACGCAGTAAAGAAGTGGCTTAAAAACGGTCAATATAAATCATCGGATGAATTCATAGAAGATATACCTTATAATGAAACAAGAAATTATGTTAAAAAGGTGCTTACTTCCTACTTTCAATATGTGAAAGCATACGATGCAGCAGACCCGAGACCATAGACCTTCTTTAGTATTTAGATTTTGGTTTATTCTCTATGACTGCGGGTTTATTTTATAGTCTGAAATTGTGTATTATTTTTACTGACGAATACTGTTTTTTATTTAAGGAGGCTGTTGTGGATATGCTTAAAACATTCGAAGAAAAAATAGCTCTTGCTGTAGAAAAGGTTAAAGTATTAAAAGAAGAAAAACAGACCCTCGAGAGAAAAATTCGCGATCTCGAGAACACAGTAAGGCAAAAAGAACAGGAAATAGAGAAGCTGTCATCAGAAAAATCCTCTATTAAAAACCATATAGAAAACCTGCTCGAGGAGCTGGAGACAATAGAGCAAAAATAATTATACACAGCGTCATTAATAATTGAGCATGCTTTGTCATTCCCGCCCTATGGGTCGGACCCACGGGTCATAGACTTGTCGGCCTATGGCTCGAAGCCAACGGCTCATAGAGGAATCTTTCTGAAACAACCCCCGCAATCCCCCTTAATAAAGGGGGAATTAAAGGGGGTTGTTGCCCCTTTGGTAAGGGGGAATAACAAGGATGCCCCCGAACAAGTCTGGGTAGGCTCCCAAGCCGGTATGACAGACTTTTTGAGAATTTCATTGCATGAGCAATTATATAAGTCGTCATGTATAGTAGATGAAGGATACAAGATAGATGTCTTTACAAGCGCAGGGTTTAAAGTCTTTTCGCTGCGCCTGACATATATTTATGGCTAAGAATAGCTAAATTTGGTTATAGTTAAATATGAAAAGCGTTGAAGTATATATACTCGGTCAGAAATATGCGATTAAGGGAGACGAAGACCAGTCTCCTGAAAACATTAAACAAATTGCAGACTTTGTGGATAAAAAACTAAAAGAGGTTTACGAACATTCACCAGGCATAACTCCTTTAAAGGCCGCGATACTCGCTGCCCTTAACATTTCGGATGAACTGCACAAAATCAAACACGAATACAACGCGATTTCAAGCAGCATAAGGAACATCGAAGATAAAGCAGACAGCATCATAAGACTTTTTGATTAGCAAAAAAAACGCAGTTTTCTGCCCATGCCGCTATAATCTTAATGACGTGATTGCAGTTTTGGTATCAGCCGATTAAAGGCTGCCGCCTTTTGTCCACTTTAAAAGAGCTCGTTCCTGCATATTTGGCATGTTTCTTCATCTCTGAAGCCACCTCTGCCATCTCTCCATAGTGGGAAAATTTCCTGAATTTATTATGAGTAATTCCTATAGACAGGGACATTACAGGAAACGACATTTTAGTTCCTTCCCTGCTGACAGAGTAAATAAAGCCATTTTTTCTGTCTTCGGCATCATAAAAAGTTGTTATTATACTGTCAAAGTTTGACAAAATCTCCTTTGCTATTTCTTCAACAAATTCCAGGCTTGCAATAAATATGAAGTCGTCGCCTCCTATGTGGCCCACAAAGCTCCCATGAGGCTGCCTGCCCTTGACAGCATTTAAGACAAGCCTTCCAACCATTTTCAGGACTTCATCGCCCCTGCCAAAGCCATATCGGTCATTAAAAGGCTTAAAATAATCAAGATCAGCATAGGCAAGGGCAAAAACCTCTCCAGCATCAAGTCTCTTTTGTATTTCCTTGTTTATGGCAATATTGCCCGGAAGCCTTGTTAGCGGGTTTAGTTCGATCATTCTTTCTGACCTTTTAATGCACAACTCAGCCAGCGGAAGTATAGCAGCCTCAAGGCATGCCCTTCTTATAAAGTCATCAATCGTCAGGGCATTTGTTGAAATCGCGAAATTATCAGGAAATATAACCAGAACAGGAAGCCTGCCGTAGATAGGATCATCCTTAAGCGCGTTTAGATGCTGCAATTCATCATCATCCAGATCGCTGATATCCATTATCAGCAAATCAGGCATCGAATTATAAATATAGTCGAGACTGGATTTTACGCTTTCAAAAAAAAGGATGCTGAAAGAATCCGTGAGAATTCTTCCCAATAAGGCCTTTAAAGCCATATCCTTTGCAATGATAAGGACTATTTTTGGAGCATCCATTTCAATCGTCAATCGCCTGAAAAAAAGAAGTTCTCGATGTCTTCAAGTGAATCTTCGAGTTCCATAAAAACTTCAAGCATGGTTTCCTCTGACAGGTTGAGATATTCCCAAGCAAAAGGATCAATAGCAGGCACAAGATTATCGCCTGTAAAACCGACTCCTCTTGCTTTCACAATTATGTCAGAAAGGTGAACTATAGCTGTATGCAATACCGCGTTTTTTGACAGGTTAGGAGCGTGATGGTATTGAATCACATCAATAAGCTTGGAAGGGAAATTCCATTTATGCGCAATCCATGAGCCTGCATTGGCATGGGTTATGCCAAAATGGCTCTTTTCAGAATCGAATATAAGAATATTTCTGCTTTCAGCGTCTTTGAGCGCCTCTTTATACTCATCCGGAAATTTAAGTCCGAGAACAACCTTGCCAATATCATGCAGCAGTGCAGCAATCGAAACCTCCTCTGGTTCGTTAAAATTTTTCTTTTTTGCTATTATTCTCGCTGCAACAGCGCAGCTCAGCGAGTGCTCCCAGAGACCGATCATTGTTTTCTGCATCACATCAAACACGGAAACTCCAAAAAGCATCCCCTTAACAACATTCAGCCCCAGAAGCATCAATGCCTGATTTACAGAAGATATCCTGCCCGGAAATCCGTATATCGGGGAGTTAACTACCTTGAGTATCTTGGATGTCAGAACCGGATCGTTCAATATGAAATTACTTATCTCATTCAATGAAACATTCGGATTTTCTATAACGATTAATAGTCTTTTCAGTATATCGGGAAGCGTGGGAAGCGTATTTATAGTTTCTATCTGCTCTCTGAGCTGCCTTATATCCATGTTAATCATACAGTCTCTCTATATGCTTTATAAGCAGTTTTTTTATAGTGCGCATATACGGCTTGTCTTCAGTGTTTTTAAATCTCGCCTCAACCTCGGACAGTATTTCTTCCTTTGGTTTCTGCATCTTTGAATCTCCCTCTATATGCACAACGCTGACATTCATGTTCTTGAGCTTCTGTATAATTGAGTCTGTGAGCTGTGTGCCCTCTCCTATGAGTATAACGCCGAAGTCGTTCACAACGGGTTTAGACAGGATCATGCCGGGCTGAACCATATCGATATTAATACAAGGCAAATCTTTCCTCCAAAAAACTGGTATTTCGATTACAGCAAAGCGATACTCAGAATACTTTAAGATATCACTCCATTTCCAATGACATGTCATAAAGCGATTTCTTGCTCAATCCATACTGTTCAGCTACTTTCCTGACCGCTTCTTTGCGTCCCAGACCTTTTTTAATCAGTAATCTTATCTCATCCAGTGCTTCGGCAGAAGAAACTTCTTCTTTCTTATGCCCTTCTACAATTATGACATATTCACCCGCAATTGTTCTCGTTTCGAGCATATTGATTATATCAGAAATCCCGCCCCTCAAAATTTCCTCATGCAACTTTGAGATCTCCTTTGCGAGCGCTGCTTTTCTTTCTCCGAATATTTGCCTGATGTCAGAAAGCGTTTCATATATTCTGTGCGGGGCCTCGTAAAAAATAACCGTTCTCGGATCGAGGTTTAATTCACGCAACTTCTTCTGTCGCTGGACATGTTTAGGCGGCAAAAAACCTATGAATATAAATTCTTCCGAAGGCAGGCCTGATGCGCAAAGAGCTGCTATAAGGGCTGAAGGGCCTGGAACAGGGATTATGCTTATTCCATTTTCGATTGCCCTGTTTATAAGAACTGCTCCGGGGTCGGATATCCCGGGAGTTCCGGCATCAGATATAAGCGCTACTGACAGGCCTGAATCGAGTTTTTCCATGATCGCCTCTGTTTTAACCTTCTCTCTTTCCGACCAGTAACTTATCAGAGGCTTGGATATGCCAAAATGATTGAGAAGCTTAATGGAATGCCTCGTATCCTCTGCTGCTATTAAATCAACTTCCCTTAAAATCCTGACCGCTCGCAAGCTTATGTCTTCAAGATTTCCTATAGGAGTTGCGACTATGTATAATTTCCCTGAAGGCATTTATTAATTATTTATGAAGCATTCATGTTTTAAAAAGACTCAGAAGGCGATAAAAACCATAGAAGCGCTACTTCAGAAAACTGCTCTTAAAAGAACTCAGCCATCTTATATGGCTTTTTTCTTCATTGATTATTTCATCAATAATCTCTTTCTCTTTTACCGCGTCTCTTATTCCGTAAAAATATAACAATGTCTCCTTTTCAAACCCAATCGCAAAGTTCACGGCATCCTCGGTCGTCTTTATGTTCTCCATAGATGGAAGCGACTTGTTTTTCCCTATGAAAAATTCTGACTCAACAATAGCCCTCATGTACTGGGTCACATCCTCCCATCCCTCGGGCTCTCTGTCTCCGACAACATCCTTTAATTCAGAGAATGCTTTTTCGTGCCTCAACTCTTTTTCCGCAAGGGTTGTAAAAAGCCTGTTAAGTCCTTGATCAGCCGAAAATTTCCCTGCCATCAATGTATAAAACTGGCAGCCCAGCTTTTCTGTCTGAACTGCCTGCTCTATAACCTCAACAATAGAAAATTTATTCATATCTTCCGCCCCCTTTCCCTTTAATTAATAATTAAGAACTCCCAATGTTAATCTATCTGCAAAAGTTTTCTCAATCTTTTGTCTGCCTTCACGATTTCATCGGCGTTGTCGCCGGTTATGTCCCATGTGTATTCGCCGTTGGCTTTCCTCTGAAGTTTAATCTTTACGGGCTTATTCGGCCTTATCTGCTGGATAGACTTATCCTTTGTCGCCTGAAAAACCGGTTTTTGTTCAGCGCCTGTAACCGGCAAGGCCGTAAAAATCAAAAACAACAAAAAAAATACTGAAATTTTTGAATTCTCAATCCTGAATTTTAACCATTTCATCACCAACTCCTGTATTTATTTGTTATAGGAAATCTTCTATCCCTCCCGAATGCCCTGCGGGTAATCTTAATGCCAGGAGGCGATTGCCTTCTCTTATATTCGCTTGTATCAACCATCCGGATAACCTTTTTCGTGCATTCCACCTCGCATCCGAAATTAACAATCTCTTCAAAATCCATTTCATCTTCGATATACGCCTTGAGTATAGGGTCGAGAACTTCATACGGCGGCAATGCATCTGTATCTTTTTGGTCAGGCCTGAGTTCCGCGGATGGTTCTTTCCGCAAAACCCTTTCAGGTATAACATTTGTTCCTGCCTTTTTATTTCTCCATTCGCATAATTTATATACAAGTGTTTTTGGCGCGTCCTTAATAACAGCGAAACCTCCGGCCATATCACCATAAAGAGTTGCATAACCAACGCTCATCTCTGATTTATTGCCTGTAGTCAGAACAAGCCAATTATATTTATTTGAGACAGCCATAAGCATGTTTCCCCTTATACGCGCCTGTATATTTTCCTCTGTCGCATCAGGAGGGAGTCCGCCAAACTGAGGCGACAGTGTCTTAAGATACGCATCAAAAATACCATCGATAGGCATATGAACTATATTGATTCCGAGATTGGCTGATAACTCTACGGCATCCTCCCTGCTTTCCTTTGAGGTGTAAGGAGATGGCATAAATAAGCCCGTTACATTCTCCTTGCCTATGGAATCTGCCGCGATAGCGGCAACAAGACAGGAATCGACTCCGCCGCTTAAGCCAATGCAGACCTTTTTAAAGCCGTTTTTCTGAACATAATCCCTTGTTCCGAGAACAAGCGCGGTATAAACCTCTTCTTCCACGCAGGTCAGATATGACGACGAACACAAACACGGAATTGTCCGGCGCGCCTTACGGGTTTCTGGCTTATGTCCGATGGATATCTTTTCGATCAATCCCTTTTCCATGGCATTGACCTGCTGTCTTCGGCGCGGGTCGTGAAGCCTTTTCATAAATACCGCATCGAGGTTTAAATTCAGAACAAGCATATCCTCTTCGAACTGTTTCCCCTGAGCAAGAACATCTCCGTTTTGATCTATAACAAGACTGCTACCGTCAAATACGAGTTCATCCTGTCCGCCGACCATGTTCAAAAAAGCGACTATCACGCTGCTGTCAGCAGCTCTTGTTGAAAGCATCTTTTCCCTGTGCACTGCCTTTCCAATATGATATGGAGACGCATTGATATTAACGATAAAATCAGCTCCAGCGAGCGACTGCATAGTAGAAGGCCCTTCAGGATACCATATATCCTCGCATATGTTTATGCCAAAAACAATGTCGCTCATCTGATATACAGGATATCTCGTTCCAGACTGAAAATATCTGTATTCATCGAATACTCCATAGTTAGGAAGGCGCATCTTATGGTATATGTCAACAACGTCTTTTTTATGAATAACAGCAGCAGCGTTATAGATGCCATCTTTTTTATCAACAAACCCCACAATAACGACAAAGTCATCAACCTTTTCCTGAATATTTTTCAGGGCATTTAAATTGTCTTTGATAAACTGGGGCTTTAAAAGGAGATCCTCTGGAGGATAACCAGTAACAGCAAGCTCTGGAAAGGCTATTATATCGGGCGCGTATTCACGCGCGTTTAGGATAAATTGATTTATCTTTTTGACATTGCCGGCAAGATCGCCAACCATTGGATTCATCTGGCACAAGGCTATTCTGACTGTTTTCATGTAATGATTTTACAGCCATCAGAGGTTTTTGTAAAGTGGCTGCGCGCATTTTTGCTCGCTTAGAGGCAGCCATAAGCTGTGTGAATTAGCACAAGGTGTGTTTTTTCACTCAGCCATTCATTTAAGAGAGCAACCCGAAAATGAAGTTATTTTAATTATGCAGCCGCAGGCAGCCGCATGAGTCATTAACCCAAAATGCAGCCGAAAAATAGACATAGAAGTCTCCAAAAGTTCCCTCTCCCTTGATGGGAGAGGGTTAGGGTGAGGGTGAATAATAACCGAAAAGGTTACCCCTCCCCCTCGCCCCCTCCCGCAAGGGGAGGGGGGATTTAAGGGAATAGTGCTTTCTATCTCTATTTTTCGGATACATAATCAAGATGGCTCGAATTTTGCTATACTATAAGTAAGTATTGTGTTTAATGTCTTTATTAAAGAATTCCACACTCCGTCATTAATAAGGAGGAAATAAAAAATGACAACTAAACCCCTCAGGTTTTTTTTCTTGTTTTTATTGTTTCTATCAATAACAGCGCCTGTCCAAGGTGTATTTGCGGCAGTTCCGCAGGTTGCAGCAGGCGGGGGACTGCATAGCAGTATGTATTACGATGGATTTTCTTATACCATTAAATCTGACGGTACTTTATGGGCATGGGGGTTTAATGGCTCCGGACAATTAGGAAACGGGTCAAATATTGATAGCAATTCTCCAGTGCAGATTGGTTTTGACAATGATTGGGCTATGATAAGCGCCGGAGGCGAGCATACATTAGCCCTTAAATCTGACGGCGCTTTATGGGCATGGGGAGCTAATTGGTACGGCCAGTTAGGGGATAGCTCATATACTGAGAGAACAGCTCCTGTTCGAATAGGCATGGACAACAATTGGTCAATGATAAGCGCTGGATACGCGCATAGCATAGCCTTGAAAACAGACGGCACTTTATGGGCTTGGGGATTGAACAATAACGGGCAATTAGGTGATAGCACATATACGCAGAGAAACTCGCCTGTGCAGATCGGCTCAGTCAATACATGGTCTTATATTTCAGCAGGAGCTTATCACTCTGCCGCACTGAGAACCAACAACACCTTATGGGCATGGGGAGCCAACGACAAAGGACAATTGGGCAACAATTCAACCACTCAGAGAAACTCTCCTGTACAAATAGGCACTATAACTTCATGGTCTTACGTCGCAGCAGGGCCGTTTCATACTTTGGCTTTAAGATTAAATGGAACTCAATGGGCATGGGGACTAAACAAAAACGGGCAATTGGGAAATTGCACGATGACTAACAGTCTTACGCCTGTATCGGTTTCCTGGGTAGCATGTCCGGACATTACTGCGCCCACAGGAACAGTTGTCATAAATGCCAACGCGGCCGAAACTAATACGGTTTCAGCAACCCTGACGATTACATGTAATGATGCTGAAAGCGGTTGCTCCGAGATGTGCATTAGCAATACAACAAATTGCATTATTTGGGAATCTTTGTCCGAAACAAAACAATGGGCATTGGCTGACAGTGATGGAACGAGAACTGTTTATGTAAAATTCAAGGACAATGCCGGCAACGCATCAGGCAATTTCACAGACACAATAACTCTCCGCAGGACTGACCTTACTGTATCCAGCCTTGCTGCTCCTGCGTCTGCGTCGCCGGGCGCTACAATATCTGTAACTGAAACAACCAAAAACATCAGCACACTTGCAGCCCCTGAATCAAGGACAAATATATATTTTTCATCAGACGCGAATCTTGATGCTGGAGACGTACTTCTTGGCGGCAGGAATGTACCATCTCTTGTCGGAGGGGCAAGCAGCGGTCCTGTTTCCACTTTAGTAACCCTGCCTGCAGAACTTACAGGCGGCACATACTATATAATCGTCAAATCAGACTCGAACGATGCAATAGAGGAGAGATTTGAGGCTAACAACGTAAGAACAAGGGCAATTGCGATAGGCCCTGATTTTGTTGTTTCAGCATTCAGAGTTCCTGCCTCTGCTGCTGCAGGTGCGAATATTTCTGTCACCGACACCACTAAAAATAATGGCACTGCCCATGCTGACGCTTCTGTTACAAGGTTCTATTTTTCAACAAACAGAGTCCTTGATGGAGGCGACACACTGCTCGGCGGCAGGGATGTTCCATCTCTTGCTGCTGGCGCAAGCAGCGGCCCTGTTTCCACTTTAGTAACCCTGCCTGCGGAAATTACGGGCGGGACTTATTACATTATCGCCAAGGCTGATGGAGCGGATTCGGTCGCTGAAGCCAATGAGGCGAACAACTTGAGAACAGCAATTATTAGAATAGGGCCAGATCTCGTTGTTTCAGCGCTCTCCGCGCCTGATGTTGCCGCAACTAATACAACTATTGGCATCAGCAACACAATCAGAAACAATGGGGCTGGACAGGCTGCTCCTTCTGTTGTAAGGTTTTATCTCTCGGCAAACTCTGTTCTTGACGGAGGCGATACACTGCTCGGCAGCAGAAACGTCCCGTCTCTATCTGGAAGTCAAACCAGCAGCGCAACCACATCTGTTACTATTCCCTCTGTATTAGCAGAGAGATATTACTTTATAATTGCCAAGGCTGATGACAATAATGAAATAGTCGAATTTAATGAGAGCAACAACACAAGGAATCGGAGGATATACATATCACTACCTTAGAAATAATTTTCATATTTTGGGGCGCATTTATGTGCGCCCTTTTTTATTTATTTTAGGTCTTATTATCCCCAAACTTGATCAGATTATAGTGGCATGGGCAGATAAATGGCTTTATCCCGCCACATTATTGAGGCCCGTAAATAAAACACATCAACTAAAAAATACAGGGCAGATTCATTGGATTGTTTCTATAAATTGCGAATTATAAAGGCTTTTATCTGTTCATGCCGCTATATAACTGCATTTTACTCTAATGCGCTGCCCATATTTTTAAGATACCACTTTATGGTCTGAACAACACCATTTTCAAAATCCATAGCCGGCATCCAGTCAAGCTCCTTCTTTATCTTGTCTGCGTTTAATGAGTATCTGTAATCATGTCCGGGTCTGTCTTTTACAAATTCCATTAAATCAAAAGGTTTTTTCAAAACGTTTAATATAGTTTCAACCACTTCTATGTTCCTTTTTTCATCCCCGCTTCCAACATTATAAATTTCACCGATTCTTCCTTTTTCGAGTATCTTTAATACAGCCTTTACGCAATCTGATACAAAAAGCCATTCCCTGATATTCTGCCCCTTTCCATAAACAGGTATTTTCTCATTGTTAAACGCCTTAAGAATAACCACCGGAATCAATTTCTCAGGATACTGCCATGGTCCGTAGTTATTGGATGGACGGACAGTAATCACAGGCAGTCCATAAGTCCTGAAATAAGCCCTTCCAAGCATGTCAGCGGATGCCTTGCTGACAGAATAAGGAGAATTAGGGTTTAAAGGCGTGTTTTCATAAAACTGCCCGTCATCTTCGAGTTCGCCATACACCTCATCAGTGGATATGTTTATAAACCTGTCAATTGAATAACGACGGCTCACATCCAAAAGCACCTGAGTTCCTTTTATATTTGTCTCAATAAAAATAGAGGGGTCTGCTATGCTCCTGTCAACATGGCTTTCCGCTGCAAAGTGTGCAACAGCATCAGGCCTTTCACTGTCAAATATAAAATCCATAAACTCCCTGTTTGTTATGTCTGCTTTATAAAAGGATATTTTGTCTTCAGCCTCTTTCAACCTTTTTAAATCCCCGGCATAGCTCAGCTTGTCAACAACCGTTACTTTATATCCCGTTTTAACAGCCTGCCTTACGAATTCGCTTCCAATAAAGCCTGCGCCGCCCGTAACCAAAAGACTCTTCATTTATATTCCTCCACTTTCTTTCATAAACCTCTCCACAGCATCTTTCCATTCAGGAATAACTATACCCAATTTATTCATAATATTACTGTTCGACATTGCAGAAAAGTACGGTCTCTTGGCAGCAGATGGATAATAATCAGATGTTACCGGCAATACTATATTATTCATCCCGAGCCTCTCCAAAAAAAACCGTGCGACTTCGTATCGCGACGCGTATCCGCTGTTTGTCAGGTGATAGACTCCTCTCAAGCCATTTTCTACGGCGAGCATCGAAGCATTCACAATATCTTCCGTATATGTTGGCACGGATATTTGATCGCTTACAACCTTTAAGACCCGCCTGCTACTTGCCCATTCAGACAATTTATAAAGGAAGTTCTGTTTTCCTTTTCCGAACACCCAGCTAACCCTGAACAATAAAAAATCATCCGATTCCTCTGACAACACTCTTTCGCCGAGCAGTTTGCTTTCCCCGTATTTGTTGATAGGATTTGGCTCATCTTCTTCTGTGTAAAAATCCTCTTTTGTGCCGTCAAACACATAATCGGTGCTGTAATGTATCAGGAGCGCTTTGGATTTTTTACATGCTTTAGCAAGATTTTTCACCCCAAAGGCATTCACTTTAATCGCTGAATCAAAATCATCCTCTGCCTTGTCAACAAGATTATAGGCAGAACAGTTCAAAACAATGTCCGGTTTGCAATATGATACCGCATTTGAAACAGCATCGTGATTTGATATATCGAGCTGCTCACGGCTATATGCGTTTACTTCATGCTTTTTTAACCCGGAAAGAAACTCTCTTGCCAGTTGACCGTTTGCGCCGGTTATCAATATCTTCATTTTTGAGGGTTCACTATTATGGAGTTATACGATTCGGAGTAAACGAAATTATTATCAGCATCCTTTAATGCCGGATGTGTTTTATCCTTTTCAGAAACAACAGGCTCCTTAACAGGCCAGTCAATATTTATGTAAGGGTCATTCCACATTATACCCCGGTCATTTTCAGGAGAATACTCTTCAGTACATTTATACATTACCAGGGCTGAATCGCTTAGCACGACAAAACCGTGGGCGAATCCGGCCGGAATATATATCATCTGATTATTCTCTTCTGACAGTTCCATGCCAACCCATTTCCCGTAAGTAGGGGAGCCTTTTCTTATATCTACTGCCACATCAAAAATCCGTCCCCTCACGCATTTAACCAGCTTGCCCTGCGCTCTTGGCGCTTTCTGGAAATGCAGACCCCTTAAAACATTTTTAACAGATTCCGAATAGTTGTCCTGAACAAACCGCTCTTTAATTCCGAACCGCGCAAATTCCGAATATTTATAGGTCTCCATAAAAAAGCCGCGATTATCAATAAAGACCTTTGGCTCTATGGCAATTATTTCTGGTATGGATAATTCTCTTATAATAAATGGCATAAATTGTCAGCGGATGAAGCCTTTTTTTCGGTTGTTTACGGCATTCCATCGTTGAGTATCCTTTGAAGATACCTGCCATAATCGTTTTTACTCAAAGGCTCTATCAGACCTGAAAGCTGCTCCCTGTCAATATACCCCAGCTTGTAAGCGATTTCTTCTACACAGGCTATCTTAAGACCCTGCCTTCTTTCTATGGTTGCTATGAACTCCCCTGCCTCCAGAAGGCTTTCGTGCGTTCCTGTATCAAGCCATGCATAGCCCCTTCCAAGAAGTTCAACCCTGAGATTGCCTTTGCCGAGATAGGCATTGTTAACGTCTGTTATCTCTATCTCGCCGCGGCGTGAGGGTTTCACATTTTTTGCGATTTCTACCACTTCATTGTCATAAAAATAAAGCCCTGTGACAGCATAGTTTGATTTTGGAATCAGCGGCTTTTCCTCAATAGACAAAACCCTGCTATTTGCGTCAATTTCTATAACCCCATAGCGTTCAGGGTCATTCACATAGTATCCAAAGATAACCGCGCCCCTCTGTTCATGAACTTTATGCATTGCCTTTCTTAACAAATCCGTGAGCCCGTGCCCGTAGAAAATATTATCGCCCAATATAAGACAAACATCATCATCGCCTATAAATTCCTCTCCAATAATAAACGCGTCAGCAAGCCCTTTAGGATACGGCTGCTCCTCATAACAGAAATTAATGCCCAAATGAGAGCCGTCGCCAAACATATCCTTGAATCTCGGCAAATCATAAGGAGTGGAAATAATCAGAATATCCCTGATTCCGGAGAGCATAAGCACTGACAGGGGATAATAAATCATCGGCTTGTCATATATGGGCAAAAGCTGCTTGCAAACAGCCCGCGTTATTGGATATAGCCTTGTGCCGCTGCCGCCTGCCAATATAATGCCTTTCATCCTGCTAAAGCTCCACAAAATAGTTTGCCCATGCCATATCTATAATATCATTTGTAAGCATAGGCCGGTGGTTGTAGTAATGGGCGTCATCAATAACATGGTCTATTATATCCCTCGGATGGCACGCATTAAGTTTAATATCGAGCTTTTTATAATAATTTGTCATTAAATAATCATAAACATCCGTTTTAAATTCAATGCTGTTGGATTCGCACACCTTAACAAAAATCTGCTTGTATTCCTTTTCAGTGGGATGATCTATCTGAACCTTATACCTTATCCTTCTCAAAAAGGCCTCATCAACGAGCCTCTTCGGATCTATGTTGGTAGCGAATATAACGAGCGTATCAAACGGAATATCAAACTTCATGCCTGTGTGAAGAGTCATAAAGTCCGTGCGCCTTTCAAGAGGAACTATCCACCTGTTCAATATCTCATGGGGTCCTATCTGCTGCCTTCCGAAATCATCCACCAAAAAAAGACCGTTATTAGCCTTGATCTGGAGAGAAGACTCATAGAACTTGGATATTGGGTTGAAGTCAAGGTCAAGCATTCTCAAGGTAAGTTCGCCTCCGGTCATGATAACCGGTCTTTTCACGCAAATCCACCTTCTGTCAACATTGTCTATACTCCTGTCGAACTGGGCTGTGATATGGTTTACAGAGTCAAAGACCTTTATAATCTGCCCGCCTACGATAATCGCATGCGGCATAAAAACCGTTCCGGGCAGTATCTTTCCTATTGTTTCCGCTATAGTCGTCTTTCCGTTACCAGGAGGCCCGTAAATAAATATCGCCTTTCCAGAACTGATTGCAGGCCCGAGCCTTTTAAGCAGACTATCGCTTATCACAAGGTGCTTAAAAGCATTTTTTACACTGTCCTCGCTAACTACTATATTCTTAATTGTCTGATGATCTATCATTTCCTTGTATTGTTCCAATGTAACAGGCGCGGGACCGATATACTGACATATATCGAGAAGTTCCAATCCCCTGTTCCTGCCCTGAGAGGTAATTCCAAACTTATAAGAGACCCGAGCATACTCTGCAGCGCCCTTGACCTCAACAAATTTTTCACGCCTGAGCACCTGCATTGCCGAATCCACGATAGAAACAGAAAGCTTTGTGCTCTCTGACACATCGCCGAGCGTGAACTCGCCCATAAACAATACATGCTTCATTACCAAATCAGTTATAAAAGGAAGGTCAAGACCTGTGTCATCAACATTTTTTGGCATTGCGGGATATTTCTTAAAAAAGGAATCAAGATCTTCGCTTTTCAGGAATCCAAGGGAGATAAGATTAGCGCCAAGCCTTCCGCCGTAGAGTTTCTGCCTCTCGATAGCCTTTTCAACCTGCGATTCAGTTAAAATACCATCTTCAACGAGTTTCTGCCCTATCGTTTTTTGCGTAATATTGCCTAATTTCATTCCTTATATTCCCTCCATATAAGACCGCTATCTTTGTTGAATTTTGTGAAGCTTTCAGAGTCTTCCATATCACCGCTGAAGTAAGAATCATCATCCCACAGGATGCCTTCGGGCATTAATATTCTTGTTATAAGAGTTTTATTCATAACAGTCAGTTCACCAAGGGATTTAACAGCCATGTTGTCTTTTTGCTCGTAAATCTTCAGAACAAAACCCGCCTTTGCAGCTTTACCTTCTGATTCTATCATAAAATCATAAACCCCTTCACCTGTCTCACTTATAATATATATTGAAATATTATCGCCGTGATTTACCACAGTCGGTTCTATTATTCTTCTTGCACGCCTAACCTCTGATTTTGACATGGGCTGGTTCCTTCTATTCTTAGGATACTCTTTATATACTGCTGTCACTTTCAACCCTTTTAATGATCCCTCCACTACAGTAATTTCGAGCTTTAAATCTCCCTTTACCATTGGCTCAATTACTACTACTCCCCCGATGTTCTGATTGCCCGCATTAGGCTCCTGACTTTTTATAATCTCCGGCATTATGGGCAGCAGATGCTCAGAGGTCTTTGCTGTTTTATCTTCGCCTGCTGCTCCATTGGAAGGCTCTGTTTTCAAAGCTGAAGATAAAGCATCTCCGCCTGACGCAGTATCATCATTGACACTTCCAGATGCAATCGTTTTGGGCATGAAAAACACCGGAGGGTTCAGAATATCCCTAATGGTAATTACAGGTTTTTCAGTTCCTGAACCCTCTTTAACAGCCTTTGCCGCATCCGCGGAAAGGGGTTTCTTTAACGGGGGCTTATCCTTTGTCTCCTTCTTTATTTTCGCACCTGTCGAATCCTGACCATGGGGAAGGGATGATTTATCCGTCTTTACAGCATCTTTTGGCGTCTTATCAGGCGTATCCTCCTTTGTTTTTAAAACCATTGCCTGCTGAACAATATGACTTTCCGGTTCTTTATCAGTTTGAACATATACTCCTTCTGCCGCTGGAGGGACACTCTTAACAATTTCCGTAGCAGCAATGTCTTCAGGCATGGCAATGTTATTTGAGGAATCAGGCTTAAGAGGCTGACTGGGGTTGGAAGTTTCCTTCTCTTTTACAGGGACATCCTGTTTTTCAATCGCCTGTGATATCTGGTAAGCCTCCTCTTTTAAGACAGGCTTACTCTCCTCTTTATCTGCCTTGTTTTCCGCTGAATCCATTTCATTCTGAAGCGGCTTCTCTTCAGATTCAGAGGCTTCTGACTTTACAGCTATGTCCAACCTTTGCTCAGGGCTATCAATGGCTGTCTCCTGAACTGATTTTTCGGGTAGCTCTTGTATCTTGTTATCATCCGAAGGCGCCTGTTCGGAATTGTCTTCCTTGACAGCGGGTTTCCTGTTATTAACAGCCCTGCGTCCCAGAGACCGCAAATCCGGGGATTTGCCTCTTTCCTCAGAGCTAAAGGACGGATAAAGACGCACTACAACTGTGGACTCCAAATCACCGCTTATCCTGTAAACAGGCGGCAGAAAAAACAGCAAACTGGCAATCAGCATAAAATGCAGGGCTATAGAGTATATAAAGGAAAAGAACAATCAACCGTCTCCTTTCAGTCCCGTCACTGGATCTTCTGTTTTCATGTCTTTTTTCCTGACAGCAATTGGCGCAAAATGGAATAAAATATTCTAAAATGTAACACAAAAACATAAATTAGTTAAAGATTTTATAATTCTGCCGGCTTGACAGCGCCTGTATTTGACCTTTGATATTTGTTTAGGATATTCTAAAAAAGTGGCTGCGGGAACAACTTTATTAGGTCAACTATTAACTAAAGCTCAACTCATAACAAAAGAACAACTGAACGAGGCCCTTCGGGTTCAAAAAACAGAGGGGAAGAGGCTCGGGACAGTTCTTTTGAAATTAGGATATTTAAACGAAGAAAGCCTCATCACATTCCTGAGCCGGCAATATAACACGCCTGCCATAAACCTTTCGGATTACAAAATCGACACATCCCTGTTGAAGCTTATTCCTTACGATACTGCCAAGAAATACCAGCTCATACCTATTACGCGGGATGGCGCATCACTGAGAATAGCGATTGCTGACCCTTCAAACAATCTCGCAATAGATGATGTGCGTTTCCTCACAGGCATGAGAGTGTCCATACATGTTGCTTCTGAGTCAGCGATCATGGCCGCCATCGAAAATAATTATTCAAAAAAGGATAAGGAAAGCCCTTTAATATCTGACAGCGCAAAAGAACCCAAGGAAACATCTCTTGTTGACATAGAAAACCTCGATAAGATTATTGGCAGCGCAGTTGGTGAGTTGACAGTCGTTGAAGAGAAAAAAGAAGAAGACATAATAAAGGAAGTGGACGCGCCAATAGTCAAATTGGTGAACGGCATATTGATGAATGCCATCAAAACGCGAAGCAGCGATATACATGTTGAGCCTTCTGAACAGATTCTAAGGATAAGATACAGGATAGACGGCGTGTTGCAGCCTGTGCTGAAACTCCCCCTTAAGATAAAAAACGCTCTAACATCAAGAATAAAAATCATGTCAAACCTCGACATTTCTGAAAGAAGGCTGCCCCAGGACGGAAGGATAAAACTCAAATTAGGCGCTGACAGGGAAATAGATTTCAGGGTTTCCACATTGCCGACTCTCTTTGGAGAAAAGGTAGTTATGAGGCTTCTGGACAAATCCAACCTCCAATTAGACCTTTCAAAATTGGGTTTTGAGGAAACCGCCTTAAAAGATTTTTTTACGGCAATCGACAAGCCCTATGGCATGCTTCTTGTCACCGGCCCCACTGGCAGCGGTAAAACCACGACTCTCTATTCTGCCCTCTCTCAACTGAACAAGCCGGGTGTTAATATCATGACAGCAGAGGATCCGGTTGAGTATAATTTTTTCGGTATTAATCAGGTACAGATAAAGGAAGAAATAGGGCTTACATTTGCCGCAACCTTAAGGTCTTTTCTAAGGCAGGACCCGGACATTATAATGGTTGGAGAGATAAGGGACTTTGAGACAGCGGAGATAGCTGTAAAGGCCGCGCTTACAGGGCATCTCGTCCTCAGTACTCTTCACACCAATGACGCCCCGAGCACTATCACGAGACTTATCAACATGGGCATCGAACCATTCCTCGTCTCCTCATCCGTGATTCTTATAGTAGCCCAGAGGCTCGCAAGAAAGATTTGTCAGAACTGCAAGGAAGAGCAGAAATTCTCTGAAACCGCCCTGCTCAAAATTGGTTTTCCGGCTGATAAAATAAAAGAAATAAAATGCTGCACAGGGGCAGGATGTCAGGAATGCAACAAGACAGGATACAGGGGAAGAATCGCACTATATGAAGTTATGGCTGTCAAAGACGAGATAAAAGAGCTTATCCTTCAGGGTGCATCCTCATCAGACATAAAAAAAGAGGCTGTAAGACTGGGGATGTTAACGCTGCGCCAGAGCGGAATAAGAAAGGTCATGGATGGTATAACCTCTGTTGAAGAACTGCTCAGGGTGACTTTCGAAGACTGAGAAAATCAGGACGTGTGCCTTGTCCTGAATCCTGATACGGATGTCTTCAGATCCTCGGATGTGCCAGTCAACTGTTTAACTCCGCGCATCATCTCTTCTGTCATTTTTTCCACATCCTTTGCAATAGCCGAGGTATCTTCTATATTTCTTGAGATATGCTCTGCAGCGGTTGACTGCTCATCCACTGCTGTCGCAATCAATATAATCTGATCCCTCACCTTTCGAACAACCGATAATATGGACAGCAAGGCATCTCCGACATTATTTATATACTTGGTTGCCTTGGTCACCTCTGACAGCGCATCCTCCATTGATTTCATGGTATTGCCGGAATCCGTCTGCACATTCGCTATCCTGCCGGAAATCTCCGCAGTAGCCTTTATAGTTCTTTCAGCAAGCTTCCTCACCTCATCAGCTACCACGGCAAAGCCCCTGCCCTGTTCGCCTGCCCTTGCAGCCTCTATCGCGGCATTCAGCGCGAGCAGGTTTGTCTGGTCAGCTATGTCCTTGATTACATTCACTATCCCGCCTATCTCTGATGTGCTTTTGTTCAGATTTTCTATCATGCCGGAGAGTTTCACCGTAGATGTCTGAACATGTTTTACCGTTTCCATGGCATTATCCGCTATCTCCTTGCCGGCTTCGGCGACTTCCATAGCATGAGTCGAAGTCTCCGAAGCAGCGGCTGCATTCCTTGCAATGTCTGAAATAGTGTGAGTCATTTCCTCTGCAGCAGTCGCTATCTGAGATGCCTGTCCTGCCTGACTCTGGGCGCCCTGCAGCGTCTTTTCAGCCTCCAGCTTCAATACATCTACAGTTTTCGTTATATCTGCCGAAGATTTGACTACAGCGCCTATTATCTCATTAAGAGAATTTATCAACTTATTCATGCTTGTCGAAAGCGCTCCAACTGCGTCGTCAGAATCCCTTTTCTTTAAATCAACCATCAGATTGCCGGATGCCATTGACTGAGCGGCATTTGATATTTCGACCAGCGGATCTGTAATAGCCTTTCTTAAAAAGCGGAGCATAAAAAATGCTATAATTCCTGAAAACCCGATAATCACCACAACTATAGTAGTTGTTCTAACCATGCCTGTTATATTTTGAAATATTCCTTCAACTGCCTTGTTGTTCCTTTCTTCTATACCCTTAACTACAGAGGCCGTCTCGTTAATTATTTTTTCGCATGCCTTGTCGTATTCATCCATCGCGATATTGCCCTTTTGCCAATTAATAAGATAGGCGTTGAACATGTTCATGCCTGTATCCCACATATTGGGGACATCGTTTCTGAGCGCCCTCAGTTTGTTATTAACGTCAGGCGCATAACCCGTAAGCTCTATCAGCCTGTCAATATTCTTGTATGCGTTCTGAAGTGAGGGCTTTGCTTCTTCATCTATGACAGCTTTATCTTTGGTCAGAGAAGCATCAGTGATAAACTGCCATACATTCGCGATGTCGAGTTGCAGGTCTTTGGCTGTCTTAATCTCTTCCTGAACAGCTCTATAGTCCATGACATCACCCTTAAAGGAATTAAGCTCGTAAATTACAAAGATCGAAAACGCGGCAAAAAGCAGAATAATAAAACCAAAAGAACCATAAAGCTTTTTTTCGACAGAGAATTTTTTGTTATGCACAAAACCCCCTCAAATATTTTAAACAGTCGGAAATGCTATACCATTATTTATAACATAAGCAATCCGTATTTTTTCAAGATGCAGGCGCAGCACAAAACCACCCGAAAACGGAAATCACGTCATGAATTTATAGTGGCATGTGCAGATAAATGGCTTTATCCCGCCACATTATTGAGGCTCGTAAATAAAGCATATCAAATAAGAAAGTACAGCGATGATACATTGGATTGTTTCTATAAAATCGCGAATTATAAAGGCTTTTATCTGTCATGCCGCTATATAGCTGCATTGTTTGGGGTTAAATAATCCTTTGAGGATGGGTATAGACATTAAATCTGTCAGCCCTTATAAAGCCTGCCACTGTAACACCGCTTGTTTCAGCAATCTCAAGCGCAAGGCTTGTGGGCGCTGTCCTGCTCGCGACAATGGGGATATTCCATTTCGCGCACTTTGACACAATCTCTGATGATAGCCTTCCGCTTGCAAGCATAATCTTACCCTCAAAAGGTATATTCTCAAGCAGCGCGTATCCTATTGCCTTGTCAACCGCATTATGCCTGCCTATATCCTCGGCGTGGCATAGAATATTCCTGGCGTCGCTGATAGCCGCGCTGTGAACGCAACCCGTTAATTTATACAATTCAGAGGCATCCTGAAATTCCCTGAAAATACCGTTTAAATCACTGCTTTTTACGCGAAGCTGGTCTTCCGTCTTTTTAATGCCCAATCTCTTCGGAAAGGTAATACCGCCTATGCACCCTGAAGTTACGACCCCTCCCTCAATAGAAATCTCCCCCTCAGCGGAAATATCGACAAGCACATCATCTCCGTAAACTATTGACATACTGTCAGCGCACCAGTTTCCCCTGATTATCCCTTCGGTCATAAACATGCCTACAACCAGTTCCCTGATCATCAGAGGCGTGCAATAGAGGCTCAAAACCTCCCTGCCATTTACGGAAATCCGCAGCCTTTTTTCGACTGCTATCAGGTCTTCACGCTCCTGGAGCGTGCCGCTCAAACCCTTATATATCTTTCTTTTTATAAAACCGTTCATATTTCAGAAGAAATGATAGCCTGAAGCAAAGATAACAACTATGAAGAACGAGCTAAGAGCTTTGTATCTGCAATTGTTCATACATTCTTGCATTCTCGATAGCTGTTCCGCAGACCTCTGCCAGCGACGCGGAAAACATCACATCCTCCTCAGAAAACTGCCGGGGCTTATCCGTAAGCAGCCTTAAAACACCGATAACATTCCCCTTCACAACAATAGGCAGGGTGAGCATGCTTTTTATTCCCTCCTCACCAGCCTCTTTCTGATAATTGACCCTTGGATCAGTGGTTACATCGGAAATCGCAACAGGCCTTGTCTGCAAAGCCTCTTTCACGTTCTCCTCAGTATCTACCGGCCCTCTCTGGAGGTATTTTTCGCTCAGTCCGTACGCTGCGGCAAGCTGCAGCTTCTGTCCTGTAGGGTCAAGAAGCCTTATTGTCGCTGCCTTGAGTTTCATGACCTCAGGCAGTTTCTTTACTATAAGATTGAGCACCTCATTAAGCCTCAGCACGGAACTGACCGCCTTTGTGACCTCCTCGAAAACCCTCAGATATTCCTTTGCGCGGGATACGGTAGTCTCAAAAATTCTCGCGTTCACTATCGCGATGGCTGCCTGCTCTGCAATAGCTGTCATGAATTTCAGGTCATCTTCATTATATTTTACTGGTTCCGCGGTGTACATTCTGAGAACGCCTATCACCTCTTTTTTGAATTTAACCGGTATCGATAAAATGCTCCTTATTCCTTCTTTTTCCGCATCGGCCTTGTATTTAGCGTTAGCGTCGAATGTTATGTCGTATATGGATACAGCCTTGCCAGCCAGCGCATCGGCAATGCTCGCATCATAGTCAACCGGCCCCTTGTTAATGTATCTGCCGCTTAAACCGTAAAAAGCGGCAACCTCCAATTTCTGGGTGTCTTTATTCAAAAGCCTCAGCATACTCGCCTTTACATTCATCACCTTCACAGCATTCGTAACTATATGGTTCAACACTTCATCAAGAGAAAGACTCGAACTGATGGCCTTGCATATATTCTGATAGCTTTCGAGATAAACCTTTTTTTCGAATATCTTGTCAGCGCAGTCAGGACACATTCCATGCGTAAACACTCCGAATCCCTCGTCAGTAAGATATTTCTCTATCTGCTCCCAGGATGATTCACCCAGTTTGATTTTTTTGCACCATGCGCATATGGGAATCAAGCTGTCCTTTCTCTGGTTGCGCGCATATTCCTCTATAAGTGGAAGCAGCCTCGAATTATCCCTTATAACAGTGACAGCGCCAACCAGCTTGCCCGAGCTGAACACAGGAGAAGCCTGTTCTTCAACATAGATTTTTTTATCATCCCTGCCCTTTATAACAAAATTTTTTACAACTGTCCTTGCGGATTGCAGGCAAAGGTTGGAGGGATATTCATAGTTGGGAATTTTAATACCTGAGTCGTCTTCATACTGCAATATGTCTTCGCATGATTTACCCCTGACATCTTCAAAACTATAGCCGGTAAGGTTTTCAGCGCCCTTATTCCAGTACTCTATATTGCGGCGGCTGTTAACATAATAAACGCCGTCCATTACGCTATTAAGAATGTCGAGATGCAAGTTGCGAAACATTATTTATTATAACATCGGATTTCCTGTTTTTACTTGTCATTAATAGGCATATAAAATAGTTTTGTATGGAGGGCACTATTAGACTAATTAGGGACTACCAAGGAATTTTTGAATTTAAAAGATAGCGTATTCCATGCGCTCTATCAGCGTGGAATACGCTATCTAAAACAAGCATATCAGACTGCTTCTATCCTCACGGCCACAAGAGGCAGTTTGCCATTCACGGACGAGTAAGTCAGTGTGTTAATCTTTGCGTGTGAAAAATGAACAGGGGCAAACACAGAGCCTTCAGGCACTTCATCAGACACCATTGCCTTTAAAAACACCTCGCCCCGCTTGGAAGTGACCTTTACAAAATCATCTTCGTGAATATTATACTTCTTTGCATCGCGAGTATTAACCTGAAGATACGCGTCAGACACAACAGAATCGAGATTCCTCGACAATGCCGAGATTGCGCCTGAATGCTGAAGTATAGTCGCAGTAACAAGAAACATCGGGTAATTGTTATCTGTTGTTTCTATTGTTTCATATGAGACCGGATTGTAGGCCTTCTGCCCATCCGAAGACTGGCCGCTACTCGCTGCCGCAAGCGCTGCTGCGCTCACTTCGCTTTCATCCTTTAATCCAAGGTCTTTACCCATTGCCTTTGACAGCTCGCCAAATATTTTCCAGTCAGGCATTGTATCGCCTGTTTCTGATATGAGTTTGTGTATTTTCTGGACAGCGCCTGTTGCTGCCATAAAATGCCCTTCTTTTTCAGCCCAACTGCTCGCTGGAAGCACCACTTCGGCTAATTTCGCAGTGTCAGTCATAAATATATCCTGCACTATCAGCATATCAAGCCCTTTTAAGGTCTTCTCTATTTCAGACACATCATGGAAAGCTACGAGGGGATTTTCACCCATTATATAAAGAGCCTTTATGCCATCCTGCTTATAAAACATATCATAGGCGTTTTTGCCTTCTTTCATTGGCCTCACTCCGGTCATCCACATGCCGAGGGTATTTGAAAACTCCGCGGGTATCTGGAGACTTTCGGGGTCGTCACCCATCAGGTGGACAAGATTTGCGGCAGCCAAAATAGTATTAAGGCTCTTTGTGTTTTCCTGAGCGTTTGATGTAAGGGCTATAAGCCTATTTTTTGAAGCCGCATAATCCCTTGCGAGCGCCGCAATATCTTCTTCGGGCATTCCGGTAAGCTTTGAAACCGCGGGCAACGAAAAATCTGATAGGCTCTTTAAAAGTGCATCAAAATTAGGGATAGAAGAAGCCTTGTCTTTGTCATAAAGCCCCTCGTCAATTATCACCTTCATCATGCCGTTCATCAGTGCTATGCCTGTTCCGGGCTTTATCCTCAGCCAGTCCGTGCTCCATCTTGCGAGCTTTGTCTCTTTTCCTTCAGCAACAACAAGCCTCGCTCCCTTGTGTTTAGCCTGTATAAAATTCAGTCCCCATACAGGAAGTGTTGAGGTAATATCTGATTCCAGAACCAATATGAAATCGGCACTTAAAGGCGCGTCCCATTTAATCGGCAAAAAGTCCGTGCCGAACGCCTTTTTTATGCCATTTTGCGCCTTCGCGTATCCGAATCTCGCTGCAGAGTCTATATTGTCTGTTTCAACAACTTCCCTCATGAACCTCTGAAGCATATAATTGTCTTCCAATGTGCATCTCTGCGAGCCGAGGGCTCCTATGGATGAGGCGCCGTGTTTTTCTTTTACTTCTTTAAGTCTCTTTGAAATGTGCTCAAAAGCCTCTTTCCATGACGCTGGCGTTAATTTTCCATCCTTTCTTATCAATGGAGTTGTGAGCCTGTTTTCGGAATATATGTAATCAAAACCAAATCTGCCTTTGCTGCAGAGATTGCCGTCATTTATGCCTATTCCCTCTTTTCCGCGAGCCCTCATTATTTTCCCTTCCCTGATGCTCACATTTGTGGTGCAGCCGCACCCGCAATAAGGGCAGATGGTAGCGTATTCATCCATATACCAAACCCTTGCCCTGTGCCTGAAGGATTTGGCGCCTAACGCGCCTACAGGGCATGCATCTATGCACTGTCCGCAGAATTCGCAGTTGAGGGTCTCTTCAAAGGCAGGGCTTACCTTTGTGTGAAAGCCCCTTCCTATGAGATGAATAGCCCCAACCCCCTGATTTTCGTAACATATCCTTACGCATTTGCCGCACAGTATGCATCTGTTCGTGTTTCTTTCGACAATCGGCGCATCTATCCTTTCAGGGTCATGCTTTCTTTCAGCACTGAACCTGCTTTTTGTGGGCCCGTATTTAAAGCCTAAATCCTGCAGACCGCACTCGCCGGCCTTGTCGCATACAGGACAGTCAAGGGGGTGATGAAGCAGGAGCAGTTCGAGAACTGTTCTCCTTGCCTTGATGAGCTTGGGCGTTTCAGTATAAATAACCATGCCTTCTTCTGCCGGCGTTGAGCATGCAGCAAAGAGCCTTTTCTGGCCTTCCATTTCCACGACGCATAACCTGCACCCGCCGTAAGGCCTCAGTCTCCTGTCATAGCACATGTTGGGTATGTAAATGCCGTTTTTTAAAGCTGCCTGAAGTATGGTAGACCCCTGCTCAACTTTTACGCTCTTTCCGTTTATTGTAAGACCTATCATAATTTCATTCCTCCCCTTTATTCTTCCTTCCCTGCCATTTCCTCGGTCAGTTTATCCCTGAGCGCATCCTGAGGCGGAAGATCCTTCAATGTCTCCCTCATGCTCCGCGGACCTATCCTTACGGAATCAAACTTGCACGCCTCATAGCAAGACCTGCACTGTATGCACAAAGCCTGGTCAATCCTGTGGGGAACCTTTTTCTCGCCGTAAATGGCGTCCTGCGGGCATGCCCTTTTACACACGCCGCATGCCTTGCATTTCTCCTCATCAATATAAAAGGTGCAGAGGTCTTTGCACACGCCTGTCTTGCACCAGCCCTCGTTTATGTGAGATTCGTACTCATCCCTGAAATACTTGATAGTAGTTAAAACAGGGTTTGGCGCTGTCTGTCCAAGGCCGCAAAGGGAGGTTGCTATGATGTCCTGCGAGACATCCTGAAGAACCTCTATGTCCCCTGGATTGCCATTTCCCTCTGTTATATTCGTGAGCATGTCGAGCATAACAGTTGTCCCTATCCTGCAGGGAGGACATTTGCCGCATGATTCCTCAGCAGTGAATTCGAGGAAGAACTTTGCGACGCTGACCATACAGTTAAGGTCATTCATGACAACCATGCCGCCTGAGCCAACAATCGCTCCTGTCTGAACAATGTCCTCATATGTTACGGGAGTATCGATAAGATGCTCGGGTATGCAGCCGCCGGATGGTCCGCCAAGCTGGACAGCCTTAAACTTCCTGCCTTTTGGGACCCCGCCGCCGATATCAAATATTATATTCTTAAGTGGAATACCCATCGGCACTTCAATAAGACCTATGTTGTTAATAGCGCCGCTCAGGGCAAAAACCTTTGTGCCTGTTGATTTTTCGGTGCCGAGATTCCTGTACCATTCAGACCCGTTTAAAACTATCTGGGGTATATTCGCGAATGTCTCGACATTATTCAGAACAGAAGGCTTATCCCATAGCCCCTTCTGCGCCGGGAAAGGAGGCCTCGGCCTCGGCATTCCCCTCTTTCCTTCAATAGACCTCATAAGCGCCGTCTCTTCACCGCACACAAACGCTCCGGCGCCCTGATATATTTCTATATCAAGATTAAACCCCGTGCCGAGTATATTTTCACCAAGAAGACCGAATTCCTTTGCCTGACCTATTGCCAGTTGCAGTCTCTGAACCGCCAGCGGATATTCTGCCCTCACATAAATATAACCCTTGCTCGCTCCAATCGCCTTTGCGGCTATGAGCATTCCTTCAAGAACAACGTGGGGGTCAGCCTCCATGATGCTTCTGTCCATAAACGCGCCCGGGTCTCCCTCGTCTCCGTTGCAGAGTATGAATTTCAGATCGTCCTTCACCCTTGCGCACAACTCCCATTTCAAACCAGTAAGGAAGCCTGCGCCTCCTCTTCCGCGCAGGCCGGATGCCTTCACTTCAGCCACAATCTGTTCAGGCGCCATCTCTGTCAATGCCTTGGCAGCAGCCTGATACCCGTCCCTTGCGATATACTCCTCTATCTTTTCTGGGTCTATAAGCCCTTTATTTCTTAACGCCCTCAATACCTGGAGATTGAAAAACGGAATCTCCCTCATTAAAGGAATAGTCTTTTTCTTTATAGGCTCCTTGTACATAAGCCTTTCAACAGGCCTTCCCTTTATAAAATGCTCTTCAACAAGCATGGGTATATCAGCCACCGTAACCTTTTCGTAGAAAATGTCGTCAGGAAAAACCGTCATCACAGGCCCCTGCGCGCAGAATCCATTGCATCCAGTGAGCACGACATTTATTTCATTTTCGAGTCCCCTGCCTTTAATCTCTTTGTCGAGGGCGCTTTTGAGTTTAAGGCTGCCGCTGGCTATGCAGCCAGTGCCTCCGCATAACATAACGCTTGCACGATACCTTTCCATTGCTCCTCCTAAAAATAGGTCATATAGGACGTATAAGGCCTATACTCTTAATATGACGTCTCGCTGCCCATCACAAGGGCAGAATCTTCAACAATATTGCCGCCCATCACATGCTCTTTGAATATCTTGCGCATCTTTTCTTCACTGAGCTGCACATACTTGACCGGCGCTTCATTAATTATTTCAACAGTGGCCATCGGCTCCTTGCTGCAGAAGCCGGCGCAGCCGGATGTCGTAACAATAATATCCTTAACATTGTTTTTATTAATCTCATCGAGGATTGCTTCCATTATCTTCCTCGCTCCGGCAGCTATTCCGCATGTACCCATGTGAACAGTAATCTTGGCCCTGTAGCCGCCTTCCCTGAGCGTAATGCTCGCCTTGTAATCTTCCTTTATCTTCTTTAAATCATCCACTGTCAGTCTTGGCATATATTCCTCCAAAAAATTATAGTGAGCGCTGAAGACCCGCCCATTTTCAAAGACACCTTTTACGCGTAATCCTTGAGCAAATCAAGGGCCTTAACAGCGCTTACAGCGCCGAATGTATCCTTATCAACGACAACCACAGGCGCGAGGCCGCAGGCGCCAAGGCACCTTACAGTTTCGAGCGAGTATTTTTTGTCATCAGTAATGCCGCCCACCTCAACTTTAAGACCTTCGCCAAATTTTTTAACAATCTCCTCAGCCCCCTTAACATAACAGGCCGTGCCGAGGCAGACCCTTATATTATGCTTGCCCTTTGGCTTCATCGTAAAAAATGAATAAAATGAAACCACGCCATGCACCTCGCCAACGGGAATCCTCAGGCCTTTGGCAATATGTCTCTGAACAACAGGGGGAAGATAACCTATAAGCTCCTGAGCCTCCTGAAGCACGGGGATAAGGCTTCCGGGCTTGTTTTTATACTGAGCTATAATGTCATCGAGCTTATTTGCCACTTCGTCAGTGTAATATTCGACGCGGGATTCAGGTGAAACACCTTTTTTCTTCAGTTCAATGGCCTTGTTAGACGCCTCAAGCAGGTGAATAGGCGAAAAAGGCTTCGGCAAATAATCTATAATACGCAGGCTGAGCGCCTCTCTTATGCTTTCCTGAGAGGGATAGCCTGTTATAACCACTATATTTATGTCCGGGTTCTTCGCCCTGACCTGCTTCATGAACTCGATGCCGTCCATCTCCGGCATTTTTATATCCGTGATAATGAGGTCATACAGGTTTTTTTCGAGCAGTTGCATCGCTTCTTTCGCAGACATCGCGGTATCAACGCTATAACCCTCATGGGATAAAATCCTCTCACAGCTCTTTAATACAATCTGCTCATCGTCAACCACAAGAATATTTCCCTTCATTCCTCTATCCTCCTGTCTAATCTTTTACGGTTTTTTAGAATACCATTTTAAAATTCCTCACTATTGTACATAATTTAAATATAAAAGTGTATATTTTTTCAATACACCCCAAGCCGGAAAATAACTTTTGTTTCTAAGTTTTTGCGGGCAGGATGAAAAAGCAGTTAAAAAACAGGCGGGTTATGGCATAGACAGCCTCATTTATCCAGTATTTCCCTCACCTTTCTCAAAAGGTCTTTCGGTGTAACAGGCTTAATAATAAAGTCGAGACCTTCCTCCGTCAACCCCTTTCGTTCAAGGATATCGGCCGTATATCCACTCGCAAAAATCGCCTTTATATCCGGCTTTAATTTTTTCATTTCATTATACGCCTCTTTACCATTCTTTCGCGGCATTATCATATCAAGGATGCAAAGCTGTATGCTGTCCATATTTTCCTTAAATTTAGCGATCGCGTCTTCCCCGTCCTCGGCTTCTATAACTTTGTAGCCGAAACTATTAAAGATGGTAACAGCAAGTTTTCTTAGTGAATCCTCATCTTCTGCCACAAGTATTGTCTCTGTGCCTCCATTAGGATAGGGCGAACCCGCTGGTTGAATTCTTTCGGCCTCAGCTTTGATTAGTGGAAAATATATTTTATAGGTAGTTCCCTCTCCGGGCTCGCTGTAAACATTAATAAAGCCGTTATGCTGCTTAACCACGCCATATACTATCGACAACCCAAGTCCAGTGCCCTTTCCCGTCTCCTTTGTTGTAAAGAAAGGCTCAAATATCTTTTGCTTCGTAGCCTCATCCATTCCAGTGCCGGTATCAGCTACTGTAAGAACAGCATACTTCCCCAAGTCTCCAAATCCGTGATTGGAAATAAAGTCCTCGTCAAACTCAACCACTTCAGAACTTATTGCAAGACTCCCGCCGTGTGGCATGGCATCCCGCGCATTTGTTGACAGATTAAGCAATACCTGCTCAAGCTGGGCACTGTCAGCCATTATGTTCAGGTTATATTCACTCAGATCTGTCTTGAGCTGGACATCCTCGCCTATTATTCTGGTTAAAAACTTCATCACCCTCTTTATAGTTTCATTAAGATTCACAGGCCTCAGTTCCATCACCTGTTTCCTGCTGAATGCGAGCAGGCTGTGAGTAAGCGCCGTAGCCTTTTCCGCTCCTTCAAGAATATGATCAATATATTTTCG
>JBBILM010000008.1:0-45284 GCA_037444915.1 Nitrospirota bacterium
AGAATGACAGAGAGTGAGTATTAAAATGGGGGATTTAAAAATGGGGGACACATCCCATATTTTTATAAGTAGAGTAGCAGGACGAAAAAATTGAATGATGTTGATGTTATTTTGGCAGTCATCTGTGTTAAATTTTTCAAGAAAAGACATGTAAAAGAGGGAGTAAAATATGGGATGTGTCCCTAAATAAAATTAGACCGTGGCATCGAAAAATCTTGACTTTTTTTCTTTCTGCATACTATAATTAGCATTATGAAACTCGAACAAAATATTCTATTTGACCTTTACGAGCCAGTTTCCAAACAGCCACAAAATGGAAAAAGGATTACTGGTTATACTATTTATAATGCAGAACAAAAAGGAAGAACAAAAAGAAATGATTTGCCTGAGTTTTATCCAGACCTTCCTCAAAAGAAATATTCAATAATTTATTGCGACCCACCCTGGGATTATAACGGCAAAATGCAATTTGATAAAAGTAGTAAAGGTGTCGATAGTATCAATTTAGACAAGCCTATTTTTATCAGTGCTGCCAATTTTAAATATCCAACGATCAAGACTGATGTATTAAAAAAAATACCTATTTATGAAATAGCCGAAAATGATTGTTTATTATTTATGTGGGTAACTAGCCCGCATCTCGCACAAGGCATTGAATTAGGTCACGCTTGGGGTTTTGAATATAGAACTGTTGCCTTTGTTTGGGATAAGATGGTTCACAATCCCGGTCAATACACCCTATCTTATTGTGAACTTTGTTTAGTATTTAAACGCGGCAGAATACCGCGACCAAGAGGTGATAGGAATGTTAAGCAACTTGTAAGAGTTCCAAGAGGGGAACATAGTGAAAAACCTATCGAGGTTTTAAAAAGTATTGAGGCTATGTTCCCTACCCAAAATAAAATTGAACTCTTTGCACGAACTAAACATGAAACTTGGGATGTTTGGGGCCTTGATGTAAGAGAAGTTTACGAATAAACTATTTTAATAATGGCTCAAAATGTTTTTCAAAATGTTCGATTAATTTTTCAGGATTTCTTGAGTCCCGCCAGAAAAAGTAATGTGCTTTTTTATCATCATACCAACAAGTAATTTCTCTGACTCTACAAGGGTCTCTCGTAATATCACCTTGAAATACTGTCCAAAAAGGCAAAACATTATTGCCTAGTTTTCCTTTTTTCCTAAGTATTTTTAATAATCCCGGTGTGAAGAATTTACATGATCTTTCATGTGCATTTCCTCGACCAGCGGCTCTTCCTTTTCCTTCAACCCAGCCATCTTGTCGTTTCACCTCAACATAAATTGTTTTACCGGATTTTTTATTATCAATCGCATAGTCAGGGGAAACACCGTGTCTTGTTATTTTTTCAACGGGACAATATATTTCGGATAATTCTTGTTCAGTTAATCTTACATCAACATATATGTCCTTAAATTCCTTTGGATGTTTTCGTACTACATAATCAGTGCCTTCAAAGATAATTTTAAATGTTTCAAAAAAATCTTTTTCTGCATTACCAGCATTTTTTCCGCTGAAATCTTGCCATTTTCTTCTTAACCTATTATCTTTACTTCCCATCTGAGAAATCCAATAGTTTTGTCATCCTAATATTCAATGCTCTTGCAATTTTTTCAATATTAGTGAGTGTTATATTTTTTTCACCGCGTTCTATCATGCCAATATAAGTGCGATGTAGGTCAGCCTTAAAAGCCAATTCTTCTTGAGAAAGACCTTGTTTTTGTCGAATTTCTCTGACCTTCTGTCCAAATTGTATTAGCAATTTTTTATTCATTTGATCATTACGAGACTAATGATAACTTTAGTATGCAATTCCAATCTACATACTATAGTTATCATACAAAGTGGCACCTTTAAGAATGCTATAAATAAAAATGAATAATGTATTATAATACGCAAGGAATAAAGCACCCTAACAAATCGCTCAAGCAGATGCGGATAAATCTCCGCACTGCTTAGCTCAGGCGTTAAAAATCTGCAGGAACTTCTCTCCGGCATTTAGTCCTGCCAGTGGTTCATTAAACGAATGCCTGTTTTAATAATATGCAAAAAAACATTAAAATAATGAGCCGTAAAATAAATACTTTTAAAGGTGCGGGGTTGGTTATCGTACGCACTTTCAATCATCTGCCATAGCAAAAGTCTCTACGGCTCTTAATACGGCAAGCAGTCTGTTCGGCGGCATTCTTGGCAGGGCAGCAGCATGGGAGAAAGCTCATGATGAAGCCTTTACCAAGTCTATGGAGACTCTAAAGCCCGGACTTTGTGCAATGTCCGCGCTGTTCATCATGGGTGTGCCGAAAAAGCTGTTGGAATATAAACAAGGGACTATGCAAGCAATGCTCGCCTGATCTTGGGGTAGAGATGGCTGCAGCGCAAGCGAGCCGGACTGTTGAGGAAATCTGGGCGCATTCCCAAATGGCAGAAGATGATATTTATTCTCTGCCTTCTATCAATGCCTTCATTTCCCTTACAGCCCGCTCAATGCCCACAAGAACAGCCCTTGATATTATGCTATGGCCTATGTAAAGCCCTCTTAATCCTTCTATTGATGCTATGTTTTTTATATTGAAATAGTTCAGTCCGTGGCCGGCATTGGCAAGCAAACCAAGATTAAAGGCGATTTTGACGGATTCGGCAACCCTGTGAAGTTCTTTTTCCTGTTTTTTTCCGTTTGAATTTGCATAAAGCCCTGTGTGGATTTCTACCATATCTGCTCCTATTTCTTTGGAAATATCCACATCCATTATGCTGGGATTTATAAACAGGCTAACAGGCATTCCATTGTCATGGAGTTTTTTAATGGCATCCTTCAGGAGGCTTTTCTGTCCTGCTACATCAAGACCTCCCTCGGTAGTCAGTTCTTCCCTTTTTTCAGGCACGAGTGTGACCATGTCGGGTTTAACAGTCGCTGCGATTTTCAGCATTTCCCTGGTTGCGGCCATTTCAAGGTTTAATTCACACCGTACAATCTCCCTTATGATTTTCAAATCCCTGTCATTTATATGTCTCCTGTCCTCGCGCAAATGGACTGTGATGCCATCTGCACCGCCTAAAATCGCAAGTGTCGCTGCCATCACAGGATCAGGCTCAAAGGTCTTTCTCGCCTCCCTTACTGTCGCAACATGATCTACATTAACTCCAAGAATCATTACCAGCCTCCTAAATAAAGTTCTAAAATATACAGCAATCTTATTTACTGAAATTTGTTGCAATGAAGCTTATATGGCTGAATTAATGATAACATAAAAATGGACTGCTAATTCGCGTCACCGAACTTGACCAGAGTGCCTTTTTTGGCGCCGTATCTGAATACTGTAATTCCCTTTACGCCTTTTTCATATGCATAAAGGTAGGCCTTCGCAACATCATCCTTGTCAGCCCTGTGAGGCAGATTGATTGTCTTTGAAACTGCGTTGTCAGTGTACTCCTGAAAAGCGACCTGCATGTCTATATGCTCTTCAGGAGATATTTCAAGTGCTGTTTTAAAAAGATTCCTCACGTCAGCAGGTATTTCCTTCAGGTCTTTCAGATTCCCTTTTTTTAAGACCTTATTCATCAGGTCTTCGGAATAAAAACCCCTCTCTTTGGCTACTGAGATAAAATACTTGTATACTTCGAATAGTTCAGTATCAAGAACAAGCCGCTTGTATGCAATGGCAAACAAAGGCTCTATTCCGGATGAACAGTCCGCAATTGCGGCAATAGTACCCGTAGGCGCAATAGTTGTCGTTGTAGCATTTCTGACCTTAGGCATGTTCGGTGAATCATAAACAGACCCCTTGAAATTAGGGAAAACCCCGCGTTTTTCAGCAAGTTCTACAGAGGACTGAACAGCCGTATCTCTTATAAATTTCATTAGTTTGCTCGCAAGTTCAAAAGCCTGTTTATGGTTGTACGGGATGCCAAGCAGTATCAGCATGTCTGCCCATCCCATAACTCCAAGCCCTATCTTTCTGTTGCCTTTATGCATTATATCAACTTCAGGAAGGGGATACACATTTACATCAATCGCGTCATCCAAAAATCTTACGGCAGTCCTAATGTCTTCAGCAAGCAGATTCCAGTCAATAAAGTCAGCAATCCCCTTGGTTTCCATTTTTACGATGGAAAAATTTACGTATTTTGACAGGTTCAATGAGCCCAATACGCAAGCCTCATAAGGCAAAAGGGGCTGCTCGCCGCAGGGGTTCGTGCTCTCAAAATTGCCTATATGGGGAGTGGGATTATCCCTGTTAATGCGGTCGATAAATATCAATCCCGGATCCCCTGTTTGCCACGCACTTTCGACAATCTCATCAAATACATATTTGGCGCTTATGCTGCGTACAACCTCGCCAGACCTTGGATTTATAAGATTGTATTCCTCATTTTCTCTTAATGCCCGCATGAAAGAATCAGTAACAGAGACAGAAATATTAAAATTGGTCAACTCACCGGAGTCCCTTTTTACCCTAATAAACTCGAGTATGTCAGGATGATCAACAGAGAGTATCCCCATGTTAGCGCCCCTGCGTGCGCCTCCCTGTTTTATCATTTCTGTCGCTGTATTGTAGATTTTCATGAAAGATACCGGGCCGCTCGCTATGCCCCCGGTTGATCTGACAATATCAGACCTCGGCCTTAATCTGGAAAAGGAAAATCCAGTGCCGCCCCCGCTCTGTAGAATAAGCGCTGTATGCTTCAATGTTTCGAATATGCCCTTCATCGAGTCTTCGACAGGCAAGACAAAACACGCGGCAAGCTGACCCCTTGACTTTCCGGCATTCATAATGGCCGGAGAATTCGGAAGGAATTTCAGGGAACTCAGCAATTCATGGAATTTTTGATGCCAGTGCCCGGCATCTTCATGATAATTGTTTTCTGCCTGCGCTATGCTCCCGGCAATGCGCGTAAACATTTTATCAGGGGTTTCAATGATATTTCCCCTCTCATCGCGAAGCAGGTAACGGGCATTCAATATTTTCAAGGCATTTTCTGAAAGTTCCATGAGGATCCAATCCTTAACAGAGCATACCGATTTACCTGGACACGCGCCTCTTAATTAAAGAAGCAGAACTCCTTTTGATGCACTGTTATTTTTCGGTCTTATAGCCCCTCGATAACCATTCAGGGTATCCAGCCTGAAATGTCTGCAAATTCGTGTAACCTGCCATTCCAGCTGCTACAGCAGCCTGCTTTGTGAGGCCTCACGTCCATCCCTTGCAGTAAAAGATTATAAGGGTGTTTTTGCTTTTAGGAAGGAACTTTTCTATGAAATTGACCTTTTCAGGTGGTACGTTTATGGCTGTTGGAATATGTCCGGCCTTGTACTCATATTCTTCCCTTGTGTCTACAAGCGCCATCTTCGTCTTTTTGTCGAGCATCTTTTTAAGTTCATCAGCAGTGACATCCTTAAATTCTATCGCATAGGAATTGCCGAATAAAAAAACAATCAAACTCAAAATCAAGACTAACCTTCTTTTCATTATACTTTAACCTCCTCTTATTGGTAGTTTAACGCTAAAGATTTATTTTAACAACATATAGCGGAAAAAGGTCTTTCTGATTCGCGTTTCTAAAATAGTCCAACAAATCTGCCAGTGCCGCTATGCAACTGTATTGTCCGGTTTATATCGCTATCTATAATTAGTAAACTGAACATGAATGCCAAAATCCCGTTCCTTTAATTTAGCGATAATCGCCTGAAGATCATCAATCTTTTTCCCCTTGACCCTCACCTGATCCTTCTGTATCTCGGCATTCACCTTGAGCTTGGTGTCCTTAATTATCTTCACAATCTCCTTTGCTTTATCCTGCGGTATTCCCTGTTGAAGGGTTACTAATTGCCTTACTGTTCCGCCTGCTGCCTGCTCCAGTTTGCCGTAAACCAATGCCTTGAGACTGATGCCTCTTTTAATCAGCTTTGACTGAAGAATATCTATGACGCTCCTTAGTTTCGGCTCGTCATCAGAAATAAGTGTAATCACTGCCTTTCCTTTATCAAGCTCAATGCTGCTCTTACTGCCCTTGAAATCGAATCTCTGTCCGATCTCTTTCATCGCCTGAACAACCGCATTGGAAACCTCCTGCAAATCAACTTCACATACGATATCAAACGAACTCTCTTCTGCCATTTTGCCTCCTCATGAATAATTTATATCACCCCTGAATCACGCGCTCTTTATCGCGTCAGCAACCTTTGCAACCTTTGACATCTCGCTTATATCATGCACCCTGATAATGTTTGCGCCGTTGAATATCGCAATCGCTACTGCCGCGGCAGTGCCTTCAAGCCTTTCAGAAGGCGGCGCGTCACCAAGTATTTTCCCGATAAACGCCTTTCTTGAAACACCGATCGCCAAGGGCTTTCCAAGCAACCTGAATTCCTTTAAATTTCTGATGATCTCGAGATTATGTTCGAATGTCTTACCGAATCCTATCCCCGGGTCAACAATAATTTTATCGTCGGAAATGCCCGCTTTTTTTGCAATCATTATGCTTTCCCTGAGATAATCCATAATCTGTGGGATCAATGCTTCATAATCCGTATTTTTCTGCATGTCCTTTGGTTTTCCGCGTATGTGCATAATTATAACGGGCACGCCATATTCAGCAACAACCCTGGGCATTTCAGGATCAAACCTCAGTCCGCTTATATCATTCACAATAGACGCGCCTGAGTCAAGGGCGCGTCGTGCTACTTCTGCCTTATAGGTATCGATGGAAATCGGTATATCAACCTTTTTTGACACGGCCTGTATTACGGGTATGACGCGGCTGCTCTCTTCTTCGACAGAAACAGGCTCTGAGTCGGGCCTCGTCGACTCGCCGCCAATATCTATAATATCAGCGCCTGCCTCCATAATACTGAATGCCCTGTCTATGGCATTTTTTTCGTCGAAATAATATCCGCCATCTGAAAATGAATCGGGGGTGACATTGAGCACCCCCATTACGCAGGTTTTTTTAGTGAAATTCAGCAGAAAGTTAGACCACTTGACCATCGTAGTTAAGCCAGATCAAAACATCCGTTATTCTCGCGGAAATAGAGCTTTACGCTTGAACCGCCTTTGCTTCTTCAACCATCTTATCTATCTCTTCAGTTTCCATGGTTTCCCTTTCAAGAAGGTTATTCGCGAATATCTCAAGAATTTCCCTGTTTTCCGTTAAAAGAGTTTTAGCGCTCTCATAAGCGGTTGTAACTATTCTTTTTATTTCTTCGTCTATCTCGATCGCTGTTTTCTCGCTGTAATCCTTATGTTTGGCTATTTCGCGGCCAAGAAATATCTGCTCATCTTTTTTGCCGAAAGTTATAGGCCCAAGCCTTTCGCTCATGCCCCATTCAGTAACCATTTTTCTGGCAAGGTCAGTAGCTCTTTCAAGGTCGTTGCCAGCGCCGGTTGTCATATGATTAAGGGCGATTTCCTCGGCAGCCCTTCCACCCAGAAGCACGTTCAATGTTTTTAAGAGATAATCTCTCGAATAAGTGTACCTGTCATCTATCGGAAGCTGCTGGGTGACGCCCAGAGCTCTGCCGCGCGGTATAATGCTCACCTTATGAACAGGATCCGTACCAGGCGTTAATTTGGCTACGAGCGCGTGACCGGCCTCATGATAAGCGGTATTTCTTTTTTCAGCATCGCTCAACACCATGCTGCGCCTTTCCACACCCATTAAAACCTTGTCTTTGGCAGCGTCAAAATCCGTCATTTCGACCTTTTCCTTGGATTTTCTCGCAGCAAGAAGCGCTGCTTCATTCACAAGATTTGCAAGATCTGCACCGGAAAAACCCGGGGTTCCCCTTGCAATTTTATCGAGGCTGACATTTTCGGCAACGGGTATATTTTTGGTATGAACCTTCAGTATTTCCAATCTTCCCCTCACATCAGGCACAGGCACAACGATCTGCCTGTCAAACCTGCCTGGCCTTAAAAGCGCGGGATCTAGAACATCGGGCCTGTTGGTTGCGGCTATTATGATAATCCCCTCTTTTCCTTCGAACCCGTCCATTTCAACAAGAAGCTGATTAAGGGTCTGCTCCCTCTCATCATGTCCACCGCCGAGTCCGGCACCCCTCTGCCTGCCGACTGCGTCAATTTCGTCTATGAATATTATGCAGGGCGCGCTCTTCTTTGCCTGTTCAAAAAGATCCCTTACCCTGGACGCGCCAACTCCGACAAACATTTCGACAAAGTCAGAGCCTGACATTGAAAAAAACGGAACGCCTGCCTCGCCTGCTATCGCCCTGGCAAGAAGCGTCTTTCCTGTTCCCGGCGAGCCGACAAGGAGAACGCCTTTGGGAATCTTTCCGCCGAGCCTGGAGAATTTCTGCGGGTCTTTTAAGAATTCAATAATCTCTTCGACCTCAGCCTTGGCCTCGGCTATTCCGGCAACATCCGCGAATGTGACCTTTACGGACTTCTCTGAAACCAGCTTTGCCTTTGCCTTTCCAAAGGACATGGCCTTATTGCCGCCCATCTGCATCTGACGCATGAAAAATATCCAGATCAGAACAAGGAAAATAATAGGCCCCCACGAAAAGAAAAAGGTCACATACCAGGGGCTTTGATCCGGGGGTTTCGCTGTAATTTTTACATTTTTATCCCTTAACTCCCTTACAAGATCCGGGTATGTCGCAACATATGTCCTGAACTTGCTGCCGTCTTTAAGCGTGCCTGTGATATAGTTTTCCTTTATCGTAACTTCATCAACGTCTCCTGATTCGACCTTGGCAATAAATTCAGAAAATATTATTTCCTTTTCAGCCTTCGGGGGAACGCTGAACATGTTGAAAATAAGAACCATTGTTATGCCGATCAACAGCCAAGCAACTAAACTCTTATACATAATATCCTTACCTCTTATCTTAAATGGATAGCATCTATATTTCAGTTTCTACAAAACACCCGACTTTTCATGGACTTTGTCAGGCAATCTTCAGTTTTTAAGATTCGAAAATCCTGAGATGAAGATTTTTTAATATTGTAACATATTAGCTTTGACTATCTCTCTCTGTGTCTTTATTATTTCACCTATGCCTTTTTCAGCAAGAGAGAGCATTTTATTCAGCATATCCCTTGAAAAAGGCGCGGACTCTGCGGTCCCCTGAATTTCGACTATCTTTCCTTCGCCGGTCATAACAACATTCATATCAACATCCGCGGCTGAGTCTTCTATATAGCAGAGATCAAGTCGCGGTTCGTTCTTTATGATGCCAACGCTGACCGCGGCAAGATAATCCTTTATGGGATTCCGCTCTATCAGACCGTTTCTTAACGCATTTTGCAATGCATCATTGAGCGCTATAAAAGCGCCGGATATCGAGGCTGTTCTGGTGCCTCCGTCCGCCTGTATTACATCGCAGTCAATCCATACTGTCCGTTCTCCAAGCATCTCAAGGTCAATAATTGCCCTCAATGCCCGGCCAATGAGCCTCTGAATTTCATGCGTCCTGCCTCCGACCCTGCCTGAGGTGGACTCCCTCATTATGCGCGCGCTCGTTGACCTCGGAAGCATTCCATATTCCGCTGTAATCCAGCCTTTTTTCTTGTCCCGCAAAAAATTGGGCACTTTGTCCTCAATAGATGCCGTGCAAATGACTCTTGTGTCACCCATTTCTATTAAAACAGACCCTTCAGCTGTTTTAATAAATTTTCTCACAATTTTAAGGTTTCTTAATTCATCGTTTTTCCTGCCATCAGGTCTCATCATACCTCCGGTAATCGTTGCGCGTGGCGCGATTTCTTTTGCGTCACGGTAGTTTTATTTTTTCTATATCCTTGATATCGCTTTGCAGAAATCTCTCTCCGACCTTAACAAACTTCTCCGGCGAATCCGTAACAAAAAACTTCCATGTGCCCCTGCCCTGTCCAGTGTTTTGATGCGTTTTTTGAAGCCCCTTTGCGAGTATCTCCTGTTTTACAACCATTGCGGTCTCAATAGCAGAATCGATTAAAAAAATATTCGCGGACACATCGCTTATTACATCCTTTAACAGTGGATAATGCGTGCACCCCAAAATAAGTGTATCTATATTTTTATCCAGTATTTCCTTCAAATATCTCTCGACTACCAACCGGGCTATAATGCCGTCTGTCCAGCCTTCTTCTACCAAAGGCACAAAAAGGGGGCATGCCAGGCTGAACACTTCAATTTCCTTATTCAGCAATTTTATCGCCTTCAGATATGCATTGCTTCTTATAGTTGCCTCGGTTCCGATTATGCCGATACGTTTGTTTATTGTCGACCTTGCGGCAGCAGACGAGCCCGGCTCTATCACTCCTATTACAGGAACCGGTATATTTTCTCTCATCTGGTAAAGACTTATGGCGGATACGGTGTTGCACGCGACAACAAGCATCTTTATATTCTGCTTAATCAAAAAATCCGCGCATTCAAATGAATATCTCGTCACTGTCTCAGGCGACCTTATCCCGTATGGAACCCTTGCTGTGTCGCCAAGGTAAACAATATCCTCATCAGGCAACAACCTGCTCACCTCTTTAAAAACAGTAAGTCCGCCAATACCTGAATCAAAAATAGCTATTGGATTATTATTAGTCATGAAGTAATTTAATGGCGCTGCAGAAAATTCAAGTCAGCACAATAACAAGCCGGCAAGTAAAGAAATGCGGCGACCATATTACAGAACGACCGTTGCTTTAATTTCCTGCACTTTCAAGTCCGGATGTTTCGTTAAGCAATCTCTTAATTCCGTACAAAATACTGAAATGTCCGCCGATGCTGTCTGTCTCCTTTCCTTCTATCAACAACCTGACATCATCCACATCCTTAATATTGGAAATAATGCTGTGATACAGGGATTTCAACAGATAATATTCATCCCGCGCATCTCCTTTAAAGCCCTTCCTGAATGCTTCAGATAAATCTATATAAATTATATTATTCCTGTCTCTGTAAAGACCGAGCAGTTTTACGCCATTTAGTATAACATCATTTGCCTTTAAATATTCTGCTAATACTGTCTCAGCCATCTCAAGCTGAGATGACACTGCGCTAACCTTAATTTCTTTTATTGATACACCTTCCACTGAGCCTTTAGTTATAGAGAATATCTTTAAAATAACATCTTCACCTCTATACGGGACACCGGCGCTGTTTTCCTGCTGGCCGTTTAAATTGTCAAGGGTATCTGTTCCAGCTATCCTCTGCTCTTCTTTATAGGAAAGATAGTGTTTTGCCGAAAGCCAGCCAGAAATTAAGGCTATGATGACGCCTATGCTACTGACAACAGCAATGAGATATTTCTTATTCAATTTCATCAATTTTCAACAAGCGCCTTATCCTTATGCAGGTAGAGCAGGCCATTCACTATGGCAGACGCGATTTTTTCGCTGTTTTTTTTATCATAGCCGAATTTTTCGGGATTCGGCAATTCTATTAATAAAGCTTCTGCCCCGACCTGTGTTAATAATGTCAATGGCAATATCTCATGTTTTGTATTAAGCCCTGTCTCTTTTTTTAGGTTTTTTCTTATTTCATTAGCAACCTTGTCCGCAATGCCTGACACCGGTATTTTTCCTTTGCTTTCATCTCCGGGTTCTCCTTTTTTGAGCGCGGCAGACCTGTTATAAGTATAAATCGCGAACTCATCTTTAGTTGATGCGTGAATGCTTATCAAAAAAGCAGGAGACTTGCTGTTGGCAAGCCTGATACGTTTTGCCAACGAGACCTGCTGATCACCCTTTCTGATTAAAAAAACCTTTTTGCCTCTTTTAATCAGCACATTGGATATTTCATTGGCAACGGCAAGTGCAAGACTTTTTTCAACACTATTTTCAAAGCGAATGCCGCTGTCATATCCTCCATGACCAGCGTCAACAACAAAAATCTCTGAAGCGCTGCCCTCTGAAAAAGATTGCGCTGGCTTATTATCCTCCTGAACTTTATTATCCTCCTGACTATTAGAATATGGCTTGCTGTAAACATCAATAACAATGCGGGGCCGCGACAAAAGCTTTGAAACCTTAATATCGCTGATATTCAGCAAAGCAATCAAGCAACCTTTCTCTTTGGGAAAGATCGATACGCCTTTAAAAACCTCATAAAACTTATCAGCCTTTATAATTGTTTTTTGCGAGGTTTCTATTGAGACATTGGCCTGAAAATCAACCTTAATTGTATTGTTTTCTGTCAATTTTACTGACGCTTCTTTAATCAAGCCTTCCGGGGTATCAAACACAATCCTCAAAAAATCCTGATGCTCTCCTACTCTTATGGTAACAGTCTGGGGAGAGGAAGTGACTTGGGCGCTTGCAGAAAGCGGATTAAAAAAACATATCAAAATATAACAGACGGCAAAGTATGCCCTAAGGCTGTATTTGCAACCGACATCAATCATCATAAACAAGGATACTAAATGAAACATCCAAGATGCAACTTGATATTATCGGTTCTGATTAATTAAACTTAATAGCAATTGAGACTGAATCGCAATTTGACAGATACGAGAGATGGAGGAAAATTGAAGGAAAATACATCGCATGCAAGGCATAAAGGCAGTTCTTTAGAAAAAATAGCCCTCATCGGCAATCCCAATGTGGGCAAGAGCGTGATCTTTGGTCTGCTCACGGGTAAATACGTAACTGTATCGAATTATCCCGGCACAACAGTAGAAGTTACACAAGGCAACATATCACTTAACAGCAAGAAACTGGTTTTGATCGATACGCCTGGCGTAAACAGCCTGATACCAATGAGCGAGGATGAAAAGGTTACAAGAGATATCCTCTTAAAAGATGCGCCTGCGTCTGTGCTGCAGGTAGGAGACGCGAAAAATCTCAAGCGAACCCTCTTGATAACTCTTCAGCTTGCTGAGATGGGCATTCCATTAACCCTTGATTTAAACATGATTGATGAGGCCATGGACAAGGGAATCACCATTGATGCGGTAAAACTTAAAGAACTTTTAGGCACCGATGTGATAAGCACAATAGCGCCGCAACGAAAAGGCATAAAAGAACTAAAAGATTCGATGTTAAAGCCTGCTGTCCCTTCAATGCAGGTAAAGTATGACCCTGTGATCGAAGGATATATAGAAAAGATTTCCGCGCACCTGCCGGCAACAAGCCTATCAAAACGCTCTCTGTCAGTAATGATTCTGTCTGACGACGAAAGCCTGAGAGACTGGTTAAAGGTGAATTTAAGTGAATCTGATCTGTCAAAAATAGAGAAGCTGAGGGATGAGTGCAAACTGAAGTTCACTGAATCAATAGCATATTCAATCAACAAAAGACGCATAGAAGTATCAGAACATATAGCCAATCAGGTCATAACAAGGGCAGCTCCTGAAAGCGGTCAGATTTTAAGCTTTATTGGAAGAATAAGCATGCATCCTGTTTACGGCATTGCTGTCTTGCTTGCAGTCCTGTACGGCCTTTTTCAATTTGTAGGGGTTTTTGGAGCGGGAACCCTTGTTGATTTCGTAGAGGAATCCATATTTAATGAATATATTAACCCGGCCGCAATAAAGATAGTTGAGTCGATCGTACCCGCAGGCATATTGCAGGAACTTCTCGTAGGCGAATACGGGCTTATAACAGTGGCGCTAACATATGCGGTAGCGATAATACTTCCCATAACAGCAACCTTCTTTATTGCGTTTGCAATTCTTGAAGACAGCGGCTATCTTCCGAGACTCGCCATCATGAGCAACAAGATATTCAATTTAATGGGACTGAACGGAAAGGCCGTATTGCCAATGGTTTTGGGTCTGGGCTGCGGCACAATGGCGGTTATGACATCCAGAATACTCGAGACAAAAAGAGACCGTATAATTACGACATTTCTTTTAGCCCTTGCAATACCCTGTTCAGCCCAGTTGGGCGTCATCCTCGGCATGCTCAGCGCCCTTTCATTAAAGGCAACAGTTGTCTGGATATTAAGCATCACTATAGTAATTTTCATATCAGGTTTTCTCGCTTCAAAAATAGTATCAGGAGAGAGAACTGAGTTCTTTCTCGAAATACCGCCCATAAGACTCCCGAACCTTATAAACATAGCAGTCAAAACAATAGGAAGGGTAGAATGGTATTTGAAAGAGGCCGTCCCCCTATTCATGCTCGGAACTTTAATTCTATTCATACTCAACAAATTCAACCTGCTTGTTTTACTCGAAAAAATAACATCACCGATTACCGTAAATCTGCTCGGGCTGCCGGCAAAAACAGCAGAGGCGTTTATACTCGGCTTTCTGCGAAGAGATTATGGCGCTGCCGGATTGTTCACGATGTCTCAGGACGGTCTTTTAACGCCAATACAATCGGTTGTCAGCCTTGTTACAATAACACTCTTTGTTCCGTGTCTCGCGAATTTCTTTATGATAATAAAGGAAAGAGGGGTTAAAACAGCCCTCTATATAATAACTATAGTATTTCCGAGCGCATTTTTATTCGGCGGCGCGTTGAATTGGATATTAAGAAACTTTAATATAACCCTGTAAGTTAAAGTCCGGTTTGCACGTTAAACAGAGGTCATTAAATGGGAAAAGCGGTTTTCAAAGATTTTTTATACACAAAAGGGCTTAAGCTCACAAAAGAGCGCGATGAAATACTAAATGAGATACTTCTGACAAGAGGCCATTTCGATCCCGATAAATTATATATACAACTTAAAAACAAAGGGTCTAAGGTTTCAAGGGCATCGGTTTACAGAACCATACCCCTGCTTATACAAAGCGGCATACTGGAACAGGTTGAGAGAATCGAACGCCATGCTCATTATGAAAAAATATCAGACAACCATCATGATCACATGATCTGCACAAAATGCGGAAAGGTTATCGAATTTCATTCGCCTGACCTCGAAACCCTGCAGGAGGAGTTATGCTTGAAGGAAAAGTTTAAAAGCATAAGGCACAGTCTCGAGATTTTTGGATACTGCGATAAATGTAATAATTAAAGAAATTCGCGAGATTGAACTAATCCGCAAAATTAAACTATAATTCATAATGTCATCAGTTTTTTTGATAACCCTGCTTACATTTGCAATACACATACCTTTCGGCTATATGAGAAGCCGTTCAAGAAAGTATTCGTTTAAGTGGTTCGTTTACATTCATATCCCAATACCGTTTATTGTGGCAGTGAGGATAATCACTCATACTGACTACAAATACATACCAATATTTGTCATAGCCGCGATTGCCGGACAATATGTCGGCGGCAGGATACCGTATCAAATATATAAAGCCACTCTTTAGAAGGCGCAGAGTATGCTTGCAACTTATCTCGTAAAACCCGGAACTATCGAATTAAGAGAAACAGATATTCCCAGACCATCTGAAGGGGAGGTCTTGATAAATATCAGGGCCGCCCTAACCTGCGGCACTGATCTCAAGGCATTCATGAGGGGTCATCCAATGATACCCATGCCAGGAGTTTTTGGTCATGAATTTTCAGGGATAATAGCCGAGACAGGAAAAGGGGTAAAAAAATTCAAATCCGGTGATGAGGTCATGACCGTTCACAGCGCGCCTTGCCTGAAATGCAGGTATTGCAGGAAAAGAATATACAACATGTGCCAAGACATCATGAACGACAAGGTGTTAGGCGCATTTGCGGAATATATTATTCTGCCTTCGCACATAACCAAACAAAACCTCTTTCTTAAGCCGTCAAATTTAAGCTTTGAAGAGGCAGCTTTCCTTGAGCCACTGTCCTGCGTTGTGCACGGTATGCAGGGGCTTAATATCAAAAAAAGCAGCAATGTATTAATAATCGGAACAGGGCCTATCGGACTCCTTCACCTTTCCCTGGCAAAACTAAAAGGCGCAAAGGTCGTTATAACAGGACTTGAGCAGGAGCGGCTTATGACCGCTAAAAAGCTCGGCGCAGATATGGCCGTAGCTCCATCAGAGCTAATGGCCTCTATAAGTGAGACTACAAACGGCATGGGTTTTGATTTTATTTTTGAGTGTACGGGTCAGTTGGATGTCTGGGAAACCGCTGTCAAATATTCAAGAAGAGGCGGAACCATAATACTCTTTGGAGGCGTTAAACAGGGAACAGTTGTAACCTATGATACATACAGGCTTCATTATGATGAACTAACCATTAAAGGGGTTTTCCACTTCAGCCCTCAAGATGTCAAAACAGCCTATAGAATCCTGAGAGACACACTTGATGTATCCCCTCTTATTAGCGGACGTTATCCATTAACAGGGCTCCAAACCGCGCTTAAGAAACTTTCAATGGGTGAAGGAATAAAATACGCCATTGTTCCATAGACTGACGAATTAATTTCCGCATTATTCGGGCTAATCATTCTTTATAACAATGAGCGAAATATTATCCCTGCCGCCCTTATTGTTCGCCTCATTTACCAGTTCATCTGCCGCTGCATTAATATCATCATAGTTCTTCTTAATAATATTCATAATCCCCCCGTCATCTATCATATCCGTAAGTCCGTCTGAGCAAAGGATAAGAATATCCCCTTTTTTGATTTCCAATCGAAATAATTCAGGCTCAATGTATTCTGATATGCCGAGCGCGCGGGTGAGTATGTGCCTGTAGTATCCTGAAATATCGTTTTTCGTTAAAAGCCCTTTCTGAAAAAACTCCTCTGCCACTGTATGGTCTATTGTTAATTGCCTGATTTCATCCCTTACCAGATAAGCCCTGCTGTCACCTACATTGCATATATTAGCCTCATCCTCTTGAATCAGCACAGCCACAAAAGTAGTTCCCATACCGCTTAAAGAAGCATCAGTTCTTGATTTTTTGAATACTGCCATGTTGGCTGTATATGCTGCTCCGGCAAGAAGCTTTTCAGCGCCTGCTTCCGTTATTTCACCCAAATGGTCTTTAAGATATTCATGCGCCTCCTTAACGGCAATAGCGCTTGCAACCTCGCCTGCCTGATGACCGCCCATGCCATCAGCCAGAATAAAGATGCCTGATTCAGCATCAGATAGGATGGCGTCCTCATTCATATCCCGTACTCTTCCGGTATCTGTTTTAAAAGCTGTTTTCATAGTGGTTGTTGGGAAGGAATAATTTACATACCATAATTAGAGCCGCAATAAAAAGGCTAAAGTTTGACTTGTTAAGTTCAGCTCCTGCCATTTTGCATCCCGTGAAATTTGTCGCACAGCCTTGAAAATCAATATTCTGCAAAGCTCTTAAATTTTAGTACCGCAATTTCATCATTCCCGTGAAAACGGGACTTAAGCTTCTTATGCGTAGCTCCCTGCTCCCTGCTTACTGCCTGCTGGGACACGCTTCGCCGGAGCGTCATCTTAAACCCCTTCAGTTATAGAACAGCCGCTTATGACTATTATTTATAAATTCTTTACAGGAGTCAAATTTATCGCAACACACGGTAACATAGTGGCAAGAGCAGATATAAGTCTTTCTAATTCAGAATTCCTAAAAGTTCAATGAAATCTGCTTACGACTTGCACGATACAGATTAAAACATGTAATTTATTGATTATGGATACCTTAAAAATTATCGAAAAATACTATGATACTGATTCAAAAGCCTATTATTACTTGATCCACCATGGAAGGCTCGTTGCGAAAAAGGCTCTGGAGATAGCCGAAAGACTCGGAGAATTAAACCCCGACCTAAAATTCATTGAAGAGGCTGCAATGCTGCATGATATAGGGATATTTATGACTCACGCGCCAAAGATTGGGTGCTTTGGATTTCATCCTTATATTTCTCATGGTTATTTGGGCAGGGAACTTCTCGAAAAGGAAGGGCTGCCAGAACACGCCCTTGTTTGCGAACGGCATGTTGGAATGGGCATTACGATAGATGACATTGAAACTAACAAATTTCCCATTCCAAAAAGAGACATGACTCCATTAACTCTTGAAGAAAAAATCATCTGTTTTGCGGACAAATTTTACTCCAAGGATGAAAACAGCCTGACTGCTGAAAAACCTGTTGCAAGGATAAGGGAAATCATATCTCAATTCGGCGACAACAAATTAAGGCAGTTCGACGAGTGGCTCCTTTTTTTTAAAGAACCACTTACTTAACCAAAAAATGCTTTTAACCCTTCTATTGAGCAGGTATAAATACCTGAATAGGCTTTGTTTGCAACTCATTTGAACATGCACTATATAACTGCATTTTTTATTAATAGAGCATCACTTTTTGGAAAGCGCTCTTTCAACAGTCTTAATCGCGCAGAACTCTCCGCACATGCTGCAAACCTCATTCATTGCCAATGGCACCTGTCCTCTCCATTGCCGAACCATCTCAGGATCAAAGCTCATTGACATCTGGCCTTCCCAGTCAAGGTTCTTCCTGTAATGCGCCATCTTCTTATCCTTTTCAATAGCGCCGGGTATTCCCTTTGCGATATCAGCAGCATGAGCAGCTATCTTTGAGGCTATTACACCTTCCTTTACGTCGTTAATATTCGGAAGCCTTATATGCTCCGCAGGTGTTACGTAACACAGGAAATCAGCTCCGGCAGCTCCGGCAATAGCGCCGCCTATGGCAGCAGCAATGTGGTCATAGCCCATCGCAATATCAGTAACCAATGGCCCGAGTACATAAAAAGGCGCTCCTTTGCAGATTTCCTTTTGCAATTTTATATTCAACTCCACCTGATTCAGCGGGACATGCCCCGGCCCCTCTATTATTGTCTGCACTCCAGCAGCGAGCGCCCTGTCCCTTAACTCTCCAAGCGTTATCAACTCCTCGAGCTGGCTCCTGTCAGTTGCGTCAGCAAGACATCCCGGCCTGAAGCCGTCTCCAAGGCTTAACGTCAAATCATATTTTTTCGCCATCTCCAGAAGCCTGTCATAATCTTCATAAAGTGGATTTTCCTTGTCGTTATATATTATCCACTCAAGCAGGAATGCTCCGCCCCTGCTCACCACATCGAGGATTCTCCTGTCATCCTTTAGCCTTTCTATTGCCCTCTTTGTTACGCCGCAATGAACCGTCACAAAATCCACGCCTTCTTTGGCGTGCTCTTCAATCACATCGAAAAGGTCATCAGGAGTCATCTTTGCAATATGTCCATGCCTTTCAGTAGTGCGAACAACAACTTCATATATAGGCACTGTGCCAATTGCGACAGACGATCTTTTTATAAGCTCATTCCTGAGTCCTTTTATATCCCCGCCTGTTGAAAGGTCCATTACAGCATCCGCGCCGTATTTAACGAGCACGTTCAGCTTCTCCATTTCATCATCAAATGATACCTTGTCCTTTGACGTTCCTATGTTCGCGTTGATCTTTGTGCGTAGCCCTCTGCCGATTCCGATCGGGTCTATATCATGCAGCTCGTTTCTCGCTATCACTGACAGTCCGGCAGCAATGTCAGCAGCCAGAGTTTCCGGAGATATTCCCTCAGCCAATGCCGCTGATTTAACCTCATCTGTCAAGATTCCTTTTTTTGCCATTTCTATTCTTGTCATGTTCTTTCTCCTGTGTTTCAACTGATTTCATTCATTTCTGCTGGAGTTTATCCCGTACTTGATACGGGGCAGGAATGAATGAAACTGAATAGATCAGTCTAAAATTTTTATATACTTTTCTGCGGCTGATTTAATATCAGCTTCGCCTAAAATACCGCTTATCAAGGCAATCCCGTGAGCTCCTGCATCTATAACATTTTTAGCTTTTTCCGGTTTTATACCACCAATCCCAAACACGGGAATTGAAACCCTTTCCCTCAATGTTTTCAATGACTCTAACCCAACAGGTTGTCCATACTTCACTTTCGAAGGTGTTTCATAAAGAGGTCCGTACGTTATAAAATCCGCACCTTCTCCCTCAGCAGACACTGCTTCCTGAAGACTATGGGTCGACACACCGATCAACATTTTGTCTCCAACAACCTGCCTGACCGCATAAACAGGTATGCTCGCCTGTCCCAAATGCACACCGTCAGCATTTGTGCACAGGGCAATATCTAACCTGTCATTAATAAAAAGCATCGCGTTATATTTCTCTGTCAAACCCTTAATCTCATAAGCTATCTGAAGCAATTCCCTTGTCAGCAAATCCTTTTCCCTGAGCTGAACAGCCTTAATGCCAGCCTTCAGAGCCTCTTCCACAGCAGCAACGAGTGCCGTGCAGCATCCACCGTTGCCAGATGACGCTTGACTGTTGACAGGCAACCGTGAACTACAAACAAGTTTTCTGTCAGTTATCAGATAAAGGTTAAAATCTGTTTTCTTCAATCCTCACCCATAATCTTTTAATATATATAGCCATCACTGACACGATTGATAGGATAACGCTCATTGCCTGAGCTGTTCTGAACTGACCGATGTAAAGGCTGTCAGCCCTCATGCCCTCAATAAAAAACCTGCCAATTGAGTAAAGAAATACAGTCGAAAAACATAAAAAGCCATCTTTATATGCCCTTTTTCTGAGACCAAGCCATACGATTAAGAATATCAAAACATTCCAGAACATCTGATAAAGCATAGTGGGATGTATAGGCGTGTCAGGGAACTGAGATCCTGCTACGCTTGTCGAGGGAAATATGACTCCCCATGGCAGATCCGTAGGGTTCCCATGTGCCTCTCCATTCATAAAATTTCCGAATCTCACGAAAGCCTCTCCCAATAAAACAAGCGGAACTACCGAGTCTGCCATCCTTAATATCCCTATCCCCCTGCTTTTAATATATACGTATCCAACTATAAATCCGGCAATGAACCCGCCATGACTCGCCAGTCCTCCCTTCCATATAGCCGGTATTTCAGCTAAATGCCCTCCGTAATACTCCCAGTTAAAGATCACATAATAAATCCTTGCTCCGACTATGCCTGCGAGCACGGTCGTTGTAAGGAATGTCATGACATCGTCATTGCTCATGTTAATAGCCTTGCGGCCAATCTCACCCTTAAGCAGATAGTAACCGGTAAATACCGCCAAAATATACATCAGGCTGTAATACCGTATCTGAAAAGGGCCGATCTCAATTAAAACAGGATCCATTAAAGCATGCCTTCCAAAGGACTGCTGGCAGTTGCATAAAGCCTTTTTTGGATGCGGCCTGCCCTATAAGCCATCCTTCCCGCAATAACCGCATGCTTCATTGCAGTAGCCATGGCAACGGGGTCTTTGGCGCCTGCAATCGCTGTGTTTATTAAAACAGCATCGCATCCAAGTTCCATTGCAATTGTTGAATCAGAAGCTGTTCCAACGCCCGCATCTACGATTACCGGCACCTTCGAAGCCTCCAATATTATTTTTATGTTGTACGGGTTTCTTATTCCAAGACCCGATCCTATGGGCGCGCCAAGAGGCATTACAGCCACGGCTCCCGCATCCTCAAGCCTTTTAGCCATTATCGGGTCGTCATTTGTGTACGGAAAGACCAGAAATCCCTCCTTTGCCAAAATCTCTGTAGCCTTCAAAAGACCTATCACATCCGGAAACAGTGTTTTTTCATCTCCTATGACCTCAAGCTTGACCATATCTGACACGCCTGCCTCCCTCGCAAGCCTTGAGTACCTGAGCGCGTCTTCAACGGTATAACATCCGGCCGTGTTCGGAAGTATCTTATACTTTGAGGGATCTATATAATCCAGCAGGTTTGCTGATTTCCTGTCTGTAATGTTAACCCTTCTCACGGCAACGGTAACCACATCAGCGCCAGAGGCCTCGATCACCTTAGCTGTCTCTTCAAAATCCTTGTATTTCCCTGTGCCAACCCATAGCCTTGAGTTGAATTCGATTCCACTGATTATTAATTTATCTTCCATTTTTTCCTCCATCTAAAATCTGAAATATTAAATTTAAAACTTGAAGTCTTTGTCGCCTCCTCCTACAAAATATACTATCTCTACAATATCGCATTCTTTCAGCCGGAAATTATTATAATCAGCCTTCTTGATTACATTGTAATTTACCTCCACTGCAACGCGTCCAGGCACAATCTCCAGTTCTTCTAAAAGGTCTGCAATCGTTTTAGCGGAAGTATCTTTGTCTTCACCGTTTATCTTAACGCGCATATCTCCTCTCCACAAAATAACCCTCTATCCCTGACGGAATAGAGGGTTATTATTATTCTCCATATTCCCGTTTCCTACGCCGGGATTATCCGGATCAGGTTCGCGGGGTCTTTCCCATTATCACAGGAAACTCTCAGGCGCTGCCGCCTCCCCCAGGGAGTGTTTAAACTATAATTCAGTAAATTTAAAAAAGTCAAACCAAATCAGACAAATAGTGCTACCTTCCAGATGATTTTCTTGCCTTTGCCTCCTGTATCTTCACCCTTTTTCCCTTCATCATCATATCATCAACAGAGCGAATTACCCTGTCCGCAAGGTCTTCGGGAACCTCAACAAACGTAAACTTATCCAGAACGTCAATGCTTCCTATCTTGCTAAAGGGTATGTTTGCTTCTGACGCGATTGACTTCACAATATCAGCTACTTTTATCTTGTCTTTTCTGCCTATTGTCATGAACAACCTTACAATCCCTGGTTTTTGGCCTGATTTTTCCTGTATTTCTGACACAGGCTTTTCCTGTACATCACCGTATGCAGCATAAATGGCTGCTGCCGCAATATCGGCAAAACTGTGGTTCTCTGACAATTCCTTTATTTCCTGTACATACGCGGAATGCTTATTGGAACTGATTATGTCCGTGATATCCCTAATTATGCTATTACGCCTTGCCTTGATAACATCTTCGGTCGAAGGCAGCCTCTTGCGGCTGATTGTTGTCATTGCAGTTTTTTCTATCAATTTGAGGTGCCTGTATTCCCTCGGATTCACAAGTGTTATTGCCATTCCTGACTTGCCTGCCCTGCCTGTTCTGCCGATGCGGTGTATATAACTCTCCGGGTTCTGGGGAATGCTGTAATTAATAACATGGCTTACATTTTTTATATCGATACCCCTCGCTGCCACATCAGTTGCAACAAGCACGTCAAGCATGCCCTTCTTGAATTTATTCATAACCTCATCACGCCGGGCCTGCGAGTAATCCCCGTGAAGCGCATTTGCGTTGTAACCCATCTGCTGAAGGTTATCAGAAACCTCATCAACATCACGTTTTGTATGACAGAATACTATCGCAAGTTCCGGATCTTCGACATCGAGCAGTCTTGAAAGGGCGTTTATTTTGTCCTCTTCTCTCACCTCATAAAATACCTGCTTTGTCTTTGGCACGATTATATCTTTTGTATTTACCCTTATCTTTTCCGGACTGCGCATATATCTCTTGGCAATGTTCATTATTGGCTGCGGCATAGTGGCTGAGAAAAGAAGAGTCTGCCTCTGCGAAGGGGTCGCTTTAAGAATGGTTTCAATATCATCAATAAATCCCATATTGAGCATTTCATCGGCTTCATCAAGAACAACAACATTTATTTCTGAAAGCGAAAGGGTTTTTCTGTTCATGTGATCCAAAATTCGGCCCGGGGTTCCGACAATCACATCTGTTCCGCGCTTCAGCGCCTTGATCTGGCTATCAATTGATTTGCCGCCATAAATAGGCACAACCCTTATATCTTTATACTTACCCATTTTATTAATCTCCTGCGCAACCTGAACAGCGAGTTCCCTTGTCGGCTCAAGTATAATAGCAAAGGGCTGCCCCCCTTTTTTCCGGCCTTCGACAATAGGAATGCCAAATGCGGCAGTTTTACCTGTTCCTGTCTGGGCCTGGCCAACTATATCGAGACCGCCTGATATTAATGGTATACTGGAAACCTGTATCGGAGTCGGCTCCTCAAATCCCATCTCTGACACAGCCTTCATGGTTTCTTTGCTCAATCCAAAATCTTCAAACTTCATTTTTTTACCCTCACTCAATTTTTATTCTCATCTAAAAAACAAAATCCCTCAGAAGGTTTCTTAAAATCCTCCGAGGGATTAGATGAAACTTGTTTTAATTAGTATATTGTTATTTACCCGAAAAATGCAATTAATGCATAAAATTAAGAAAAATGGCTCCATCTCGCCACATCATATTGAGGCCCGTAATAAAGCATTTTATCCGACCATGCCATTACGCAAATTCGTTATTCGGATTCAATCGTTCAGCTCAAATTAGAGGCGAGTTTCTATACCGTTACGCTGTCTATTCTCTTTAAGCCCGCTTTAAAAGCGAGTTTCACGGCTTCATCGTATTCCCTCGCCGTTATTCGCCTGTCCAAAGGAGGGTTTTCAAATGCCTTATAGCACGGATGATATTGGTCCATGATATTTATGTAAGTGTTTTTTGAAATTTCTTCTGCAATAAATTTAACTATCTCGCCGGTTCCAGCAATGCCGCCGGGCAGCACAAGATGTCTGACGAGAAGCCCCCTTAATGCGATTCCTCCTGAATCTATAACCAGATCGCCAACCTGCCTGTGCATCTCTTTTAAAGCAGCCTTTGCAGAATCAGGATAGCCCTTAGCCTTTGAATATTTCAGGGATTTTTCGGAATCTGAATATTTAAAGTCAGGCATATAAATATCGATAACACCGTCCAGTATTTTCAATGCCTCAAGAGACTCGTAACCGCCGCAGTTATACACTACCGGAATATTCAGGCCATTTTCAGCAGCAATCGCGATAGAATGCAGTATCATAGGCATCTGGTGTGTGGGCGTAACGAGGTTTATGTTATGGCATTTCATTTCCTGCAACTGCATCATTATACCAGCGAGCTTTTCGAATGACATTTCCATGCCCTCTCCCAAATGGCTTATTGTCCAGTTCTGGCAGAAAAGGCAGCCAAGATTGCAGTAGCTGAAAAAAATAGTGCCGGAGCCATAACAGCCAACCAATGGCCTCTCTTCTCCGAAATGAGGGCCCCAGCTCGCTATAAATGGCTTGTCAGCGGTTTTACAAAATCCGAGTTCGCCGGAAGTCCTGTCAATGCCGCAGGTACGGGGGCAAAGGCTGCAGTTTTTTAGCATCTCTTCAGCGATTGCGACCTTTTGCCAAAGCTGTTCACCGGACAATTCAAGATAAGCAGGGGTAATCGGCATGCAAGAAATGTATTGTCTATAACCCGCGGCTATTGCCGCAGGTTATATGTTCAAATTATAATTTTTATGTTCCATCGATAAAATTGCGTGGAACACGCTCCTGTCTGTTTAAACTCCAAGCTTGGTTGCGATCTCTTTAGAATGCCACGCAATGGTTTTAACTGCGTCGAGCATGTTTATATAAATGGAGGAAGCGATTGGAAGACACAAGCCCTCAATCAATCTCTCCTCATGAAATGTTGCGTATTCAGTCGCTTTTTGAATTATCCCTGCTTCTGATTCCTGAACGTATCTTCTTAAAATTATGTTCCTTGCAAGGATTATATCAGTTGTCGGCATAACTATATCGCTAAGCCTCTGAAGAAGAAATGTTATTTCGGTCATTGCCTTGTCGCTAAACAGGACATTATCCTTTATTTTCTTCTCGATCTGTTCGGCAATCTTTTCTATGCCTTCAGCAATCCTCAATAAGTGCACAGGAACCGAAATATACGGTTTAATTTCAACAACATCCTTCGCCAGAGCCGTAATTTTATTAGTTAGCTCCGGCTCGGCTGTCTTGATAGCGTCAACACTTAAGGCACAATCTTTTAAGGGTGTGAAAGAATTATAAATAAGAGCTGTCTGCAATAGTGAGATACAATTTTCAGCGCTCCTGCCCATGTCGTACATCTCTTCAAGCAACTTTTTCATTTCCTCTTTCATATTATGCCCTCCTCCCTTTTTTATAAGCATATCAGATTATTTTTGCTTCTGCAATATATATTCATCAAAAAAAATGCAATAAAACCATGGGATTATAGAGGCTTGGCGGATAACTTGCTTTATCCCGACGCTTTATTGAGGCCAGTAAATAATGAAGATATAAGCGGCTATTCAATCTTTATTATGCCTTTCTGGATCGCGAATTTGATCAAAGCAGCCCTGGAACGAATATCGAGCTTTTCAGAAATATTGGTCTGATGGGCTATTGCTGTTTTAGCGCTTATATTTAAAATATCAGCTATCTCCTTGTGCGTATAACCTTCGGCAATAAGTTTTAATACCTGTTTTTCCCTGTCAGTCAGACTTTCGTACGGATCCTCTGCTACTTCATCTTTCTTTTCAAGATATTCGTCTATAACACTGAATGCAATAGAAGGATGCAGGTAGGCCTTTCCGCTCGCAATCGCATTAATGGCCGTCAGCAGATCCGTTCCGACTGCTGTCTTTGGCATATATCCGCTTGCGCCTGCCTTAAGGAATCTTCTTATATATATCCTGTCTTCATACTGCGTTAAAACAAGAACTTTTATATTTGGATCGATCTTTTTAATTTCAATAGTTGCCTCCAGCCCCCCAAGTGCAGGCATGGCAACATCCATAATTACAATATCCGGCTTGTGCTTTTTTACACCCTCAATTGCGCCCATGCCGTCGGATGCTTCGCAAACCACCTCAATATCATCAGACATCTGAATAAATGCCATAATTCCCTGTCTGACAAGTGCATGATCATCCGCTATTAATATTCTGATTTTCTTTTTCATATCTCCTGATATAACGGCATCTTAAATGTAATCATGGTACCATTCTCAGGGCTGGAATATATTTCGAGCTTTCCATTCAAAAGAGCAGCCCTTTCCTGCATACCATAAACACCGAGCCCCCTGTTATCCTCCGCGTATTTTAATAGAGATGCGATATCAAATCCAAGCCCATCGTCTTCTATGCTGCCATAAACGAAATCCTCATCATTTTTTAAAACAATAACTACATTTTCCGCCTTAGAATGCTTGGCAATATTTATCGTTGACTCCTGTACTATCCTGAAAAGGGTAATCTCAATCTCTGCAGTAAAAACATTAGGCGATAATTTGTCCATATTAAGGAAATAAGCGATATTATTATCTTTAAGATTTCTGTCAAGAAGCCACAGAATCGATGCGCAAAACCCGAAATCATCAAGAACAGACGGCCTGAGATTTTGTACTATTTTTGACACTTCATGAATAATTCTGACTACGACATTTTTCATATCAACTATCTTTTCATAGGAGAATTTCTGCGGGTATAGCCTGCACATTTCGATGTTCATAAGCAGGGCTGACAATGACTGAAGGGTTTCATCATGAAGCTCCCGCGCAATTCTTTTTTGTTCCTCTTCCTTAGACGAGATTATTTTTTTCAGTAATCCTTCTATCCTCTGTTGATTCATTTCCAGTTGAACTGTACGCTCATAGACCCGCTGTTCAAGCTCGGTGCTGTAACTTCTTATCTTTTCCAGGGATGTCGCCAGATTCTTTCTCATGTCATCAAAACTTCTGCCCAATGACAGTATTTCATCGCTTCCAAGATCTTCAACAGGCTTGGAAAGATCTCCGCCTGCTATTCTCTGTGAAGCTTTAATCAGAGCCTTTACCGGTTTTACCATGCTTCTGCTTATTCCAATCGCGAAAACTGCTGAAGTTAAAATAAAAATAACCGCAAGCAGCAAAAACTTTAACATCAGATGCTGTGCAGGAGCAAAAACATCCGCTTCTGGCTGTCCTACAACCACACCCCATGTCGCAATTTTAACAGGCGCAAATGCCAGCATATCTGCTCTCTTAATGTCGTATTCCGTTTTTATAAACCCTTGCTCGCTTCTTTTTATTCCGGACTTGCCCTCTTTTATCATGGCAGCGAGATCACCGCCGTGATCATGATGCTTTAATACCCTGGATTGATCATCCGAAGCCACGACTATTTCGTTAAAGTCTATAATTTCTATGTAACTGTTTTTTTCTATCTTCAGATTTTGCAGGAGTTGATTTATGGCAGGATTCGTAGGGTTGATTACCCCTCCTATAAGTCCGACTATATTGCCGCCTTTATCCCTCATGGGAACCATGGCAAATATAACCTGTTTATTAAGCGGCTCTATGGTATATATATTTGAGATAAAAGGCTTTCCCTCAGAAAACGCCTGATTCGCAAATTTAACATATGAGTGATTTCCGAAGGGGTCATTATGAGGCGGGTACGAAAGAAGCTTATTCCCCTGCTTATCGAACAGGAACACGCCATCAGAAAAAAGAGAATATATGTAAGCGGACTCAATGGCCTTTTTTTCAGGCTCCCAGTTATTATCTTTTAAATCTATTCTCCCGGAAAGAGAAATGTCATACAACCTGCTGAGATTATTCTGAAGCAGTATTTCTATATAATTAGCTATTAACTCGGCCAATGTTACCCTGTTATTTAATGCCCTTTTTATGCTTTCGTTAACAGATAAATAACTTATTACACCGAGACTCGTCGATATAAACATGATACTGATAATTATGGAAACAATTATCTTTTTCTGCATATCGCCACTTCTTGTATAACTTTACTCCAAAGACGCCACCCTGTCAAGCCGTCATCCCGGGTTTCATTTTTCCATCCTGTAAGTTCAGCGAAATGGGTTATGTGATAATCAACATACATACGCATATTAATTACAGATTTCCTGCGGTTTTAACGCAGGAAATCTGTAATGTTTTAATTTACACCCACCCATCCGTATTTCATTACAAATCATTCCACAGCTCGGTGACCGTGATCATCCTCCATTTCTTCATACCCTGTAAACATAGCCTTTATGTGGGCAAATGCAGTATGCCCAAGGGTCGCAAGATATATATGGATAAAAAGGAATGATGTGAAAAAGAAGAAAAGAAGCACATGGATTGAATTCATCAGCCTTAATCCACCCGCAAGATTAATTTCATCTTCAAACAGTTTTATGTCCCATATTAGAAGACCGGTTATAAGCTGAATCGGTATCAGCAATATCATAATAGCAAGATACGCTGTTTTCTGCAATGGGTTAAATTTGTTGTCAGAAGTTGGATGATGCGGATTATCAGCCCCCATGAAGATACCATGGCCGTAATACTTTGCCTGCCTTATACTGCCCTCAATGAGTTTCCTTGGATTAAATTCAGGCAGATACAGTCTGATTTTGCCTGTAGTGATGTAATACAATAGCCATATGAAGTAGTTGCCGATCAGCACAAATCCGAAATAGTTATGTATATTCACCGCATTTTCAAAAGATGTGAGGTAAATAATGTCTCTGTACCTTATCTGCGCACCTGTAATTATGAGAACAAGAAAGCTTATCGCATTTATCCAGTGCCATAGACGCACCGGCTTTGGATGAAGATATATTTTTTTCATCTGTGTCCCTCCATTTTTTTCTTTCTTTTAGACGCTGTTAATTTCCTGATCGCCAGATGCGTTGCAGGCAGCGAAACGCCTCCGAGCACCATTGCCAACCCGATAATATCAAGAAACTTTATTCTTGTGCTGCCCAAGACGTAAAATTGGCTCACAGGAAAAATCGTAAATATAGAGCCAAGAGCCTCCGGTTTTGCCTTAAAAAGTTCAGGCCTGCCGTCTGCTCTAACAATCGCAACCGAAACATTAGTAAAATAATCCGAATTTGCGGAATGGCATTCCTCGCATTTTCTAACAGCGTCTTTCTTAAATGAAAGTTGATGAGCCTCTGCCCCTGTGCTTACGTCCATCCTTCCAAGAAATGTCACCTTTGCATCTATTCCCTTTGAATTCAGTTTAGTTACAATATCCCATATCTCAGAGCCGTCTATTCCGTCGCCATGGAAGTCAAATTTACTAATAAGCCCCTCACGATCTGTACCTAACAGTCTTGCGATTTCCTCTTTCTTGAAAGCCTCGCCAGTGTTTTTATTCACAAGTCGAAGGTAAATCCCTTTTTTTGCATTAAAGGAATGACAGGCCGCGCATGCTATATTTTCCAGATGAAGCGCAGAATTTGGAAGCCATTTCCTATGGGCATCTTCTGCATCGGTATGGCAGTCTAAACATGCAGTCTTAATCTTGTCTGTCAATGCCGTGACCTCAATATCATGAGCCCTATGGCACGAGGAACACATCGGCGCGTTATGGTGCTTGCTTGTCTTAGCCATGCCGTGAACGCTCCTTGAATAGATGTTAAAAATATCGGTATGGCATTTCTTGCACGGGACACCTGCAAGAGTTGCATACCTTTCAGCAGAAGATACAGTGTGAAATTCGTGACAATCCGCACAAACCGGAGCATTTACATTACCCTCTTTTAAAAGCGAAAAATGGATACTTCCCTGAACCTGTCTGAACTTATCGTCATGGCATCTTCTGCAATTATTGGATAAGGCTATGGAATGTTCACGCTGGTTCTTAAACTCCCTTACAGGATGCATGGATTTTGAGAATTCGACATGACAGTCAGTGCATGCGTGATTTGCATGAACTGAACTCTTTAGGTCCGCCTCTTTAATATGCAGAGACATTTCATGGCCTTTCAATGAACTTTTAAGATTATTTTCGTGACAGGAGAGACAATATTGATTAATGCTTGAATACTGCTTCCACTCGGACGTTCTCTTTATGGCATGAGAACCATGACATCCCGCACATGGAGGCGCCTTTGCCTGCGTTATAGCGTGATAATGCATCTGTTTTGTCTTTAGTTTGTCAGGAGGATGACAGGCATTGCATATTCGCGAAGCATTCGCACGGAAATCTTCCCTACTGCTAAACTCCCGGCCAGGATGTTTGGACATCATATTTGGGTGGCAGTCATTGCACTCCAGAAAACCATGTACAGACCCCTTAAAATCAGATGCCTTAACAAAAACCGAAATTTCCTCGTTATTCCTGAATTTTTTTGTTAGGCCGCGCTCAGAATGGCAGCCGATACACATTTGCGAGTCGCCTGAAAAATTTATACTGTCGGTCTTTGCGAGCACCAGCACCGGCGCCACAAAAACAAAAAAAAGCATAAACACTATGGGAAGCGCCAGAATGTAAAGCAGCCCTATTACAGGCCCGAGGATCAAACCCGCGGCAGGATTGTGTTCCATGTGTTTAATCAGCTTATTTTCAACAAATATATTCTTTCTTAGCGTCTCCGAAATTACCGATCGGCATTTCTTCCCTGCTTTGTTCAAAATAGCACCTCTAAACATATTTCTCCTCCTTTAATTTTAAGTCTTCAACACTTTCTACAAAGGCATCATCGTATCACCCCCTGCAATAGAAAATAAATAACGATGGCATACGCAGATAAAAGACCTTATTACCGGCATCTGTTCAAAACCACTTGCACAATTTTAACAACTCAACAGACCGAGATTCATAAGGCTTGCGCCGCATATGCCATCATGCAACGGCTTTTCCGGATTAACCCAAATAATGCATTTAACCCTTCTAATGTATTTATACTTGCCATATAACACATCAATTGCATTTTTCGGTTTAATTGTTCTCCTTTTTTAAAGCGTTATTAAGGATCCTGCTCGGTTTCTCCGACACCAGCCGGACTGGATTCAGAATTTTCAATTAGCGAGTCCCCGTGCGTTACGCCAAATAGTCTTTCGTATTCCAGAGGATGCTCATGAATCATCCGCGCCTTGGATATTTTTCCTGTAAAAATAACCGTGTCCAATGGAAAAACATCCGGACTAAATATAGCGTTGTAAACATGCCAGACAATAATTACAAGAAACGCAAGCAGGGCCTCGTTCGTATGCAAGGCCTTGGCAGCAGGGATAAATTCGCCTGGCAGAATCCTTGTAACCTGTGCAGGAAACCAGAGCATAAATCCCGTAAAAATCATCAGCAAGCCTCCTACTACAACCCCCCAATACTCAAACTTCTGCTTGTAATCAAATCTGTCGCATCTTGCAGGATGCTCTGACATCCCAAGATAGTATTTCAGATTATCAATGACATCGGTAAAATCTTTCTTGTGGATGACCATCGAAGGCTGCCACTTAAAAAAGAGTACGCCAAAAGAGGCAACTAAGATATGCTGAAACGTAAGTAAAGTAAACAATATTCCGGTATACCTGTGTATAAGCCTTGCAGCATCGATTCCCCCAAGATTCATTATTATCCATTGAGAAAGCTCATAATCGTGAAACCTCTGGGATAATCCTGTAACAGTTAACAGCAAAAAAGCTATTGCATTAGCCCAGTGCTCTTTTATTCTTAAGGGATGAAGCCTTTTGATATATTCATTATCCTGTTTTTTCATCTCCTTGCCTCCCTTATTTATTAACCGCATATCTCCAGATATGCAGCAGAATCTGCAGCAACAGCCCAAAAATCATAAAGGGAATAAATATTTTGTAAAGCAAATTGATTGCGTAAACCATAGGAGCCTTTTTAAAATTCGGCTCGTAATGAGATATCCAGCTATCAGGAAAATTCGGGGTTGCGTCTGGATGACACTTCTGGCATCTCCTGAGCAGGTTAGCCTTTATCAGATCCTCGCCATCACCCCTTGCTTTTGTTATATCATGTATTCCGTGGCAGTCTATGCAAACAGCAATCGGTTTTAAATTTCCTTGCTGTTTATAAAACTTCAGGGTAACCCCATGAAAATCCTGTAAATACGTATCCACCACCGCTGTCGAAAGACCGTATTTTTTCATCAATTCCTTATTTGCGTGGCAGTTTCCGCACATGTTTGGAATTATGCTTCTAAAACCCAATGTCTTCGGATCAACAATGTCATGTGCGCGATGACAGTCTGAACAGATGGGAGCATCTTCGTTATGTTCTGAAATCAAGGCACCGCCATGAACGCTATTTGCGTAGACCCGATAAATCTCCGCATGGCACTGTCCGCATTTTTTTGCGTTGGACAATTTCTCCTTTCTCCCTGATAATATAGAATGAGCGCCATGGCAATCCGTGCATACCGGAACGCTTAAATTCCCCTGTGTCATCAGATTGAAATGTATGCTATCGAGCGTTTTTGTGTATTTATCAAAATGGCATCGTCGGCAACTGTCAGACATAGCGATGCTGTAATCCCTTTTGCTCTTAAATGCCCGCACAGGGTGATCTTCTGCAGAAAAGCCGAAGTGGCAGTCAGTGCAGCTTAGGTTCTTGTGAACCGACTGGTTGAGAATTTTTTCGTCTATTTGAATATCCTGTTTTTCCCCATTCTTAAATTTCATAACCAACTCGCGGCTGTGACATCCGAGACAATACCTATTGCCTGCTGACATCTCTCTGGCAAACCTCACTGAATGCGAGCCGTGACAGTCAGTACAAACGGTTCCGGCAGGGGCATGACTCATTAGTTTTTTATGTATTTGCGTCTTATGTGAAACATGACATTTAGTGCACATCTTGGCAGAAAATGAGCTGTATTGTTTTCTTGTCTTAAAATTTCTCTTGGGATGTTCTGCAGAGGTAAAACCATGACAATTGACGCAGCCTACTACTTTATGCACTGACGACAGAACATCTTCAAGCTTAACTCTGACCGATAATTTCTCTCCGCTTTCGAAAAATATGAATTGCTCCTCATTGTGACAATTCATGCACATCTGATCATCTTCCGATAAGGCAGAAACTGTTGCACTGCATATCCGGGGAAATAAAAATGCAAATAACAGTATTGACAGGATGAAATAACGGACTATCATAATCCCCTCCAGTTCAGAGGGGCTTTGGTACATTGCCAAAGCCCCTCTATGTGCATTTATTCCTGTTTTGGTGTTTCTTTATTATCATGATTTGCCTTTTCCTCTTTTCTCTTGCCTTTGTCATTTTTTTTGCCTGAAAGATATGCTTCAGCAGGCCTCCATCCAAATGTCGCGATCTTTGACAGTCTGCTGATTGACCCTCCCAGCACCTTAGTAAATACCACATTCAATAGAGCAAAAACACCGATAAACGGCAGAAAAACCGCATATACAAGACCCAGTATAGGCGACGCAAGAAGAATGACAAGAGGATGAGTTTTGAAGTATGTTACTGAGCTGCCCCCCGGAAGAATGCCGTCCTTTTCAAGAATTATACGCTCTCCTGTTGAAAAGTTCCAGTAGTTTCCCGCCTTAACGCTTTGGCCTCCTATTTTCTTTAATCCTAACATTTCACACCTCCTAAATTTTTTTTGTTGTTCTTGATGCCTATCTTATTTCCCCTCTTGCTGTTTAAACCATTATCCTTACCACCCCCTTTTTTCCTATCTTCTTGATTACAGAATAACAGAAAAAAAAGATGGATGTAATTGGAAGAAATTCCTATTTGAAAGGTAATTTTATCTTATATTTGTCAGACAAAATACAAAAAATCGGCAAAAAAACCGATTATTATTCAGTACATATTAACTCAAAACCTGTGTTAAGCCATGAATTATAAGGGTTGCAGCCGGTGGAAGTCTAAAAAAACGGGGAAATGTCCAATATTAAACGTTAATTCAATTGTCCGGGTTAATTGTCCGGAACAATGCTGATAGCCATTCTAATCAAATCGCGCTGTGAAGCAGTTGTGACGATTGTCAGCAAAAAATCTCCTTCTTTCCACAACAGCTCATTACAGGAAAGATTGTTCTCGCACAAGGCAGTATGAAGCACTGCCTCCCTGTCCTTAATCAAAACCCTGCTTTCTTTGATCAATTTCTTAATTTTCAGATTAGAGTCAGGCGGGCTATAATTGGAGCGCGCATCAACCTGTCTGATAGCAAGGCCAATCTCTTTGGAGTCCGAGCATCTGAAGTGCATGATTATCATTGCGAATGGTTTTTTTTGTGCGAATATTTCTGTAGGAGGCCAGCTGAAATTTTGAGGGAAATAGGAAGGAATATATATATCCCTGATATTCAGCCTTGATTTGACCGATTCAATATTGCCGTATTTTCTCAATGCCTCCTTTTGAATAACCATTGGAAGCCAGTTAACAAATTTCAGCGCTATAACAAGCACCGCAACAGTCAACGCAAAAGAAAAAAATCCAAGCAACTTCTTATTCATGAGTCTTCACCCCGCGTCAGTCACACAATAAAATAGTTCAGAATCATAACTACGGAACCTGTAAGCAGCAGCTTTGCCCATTCTCTGCCCTGCTGCTTGACTAATCCATTCTCGAGTCTTCGCACCCTGCTTTCGATATGCATATTATAACTATAACTTTCTATAGATTCCTTTACCTCTGAAAAGCTTTTAACACTAAAAGGGATGCTGCTGCCTTCCATTTTATGGTATATTTTTTTTAACGCGTCAGCCAGCACCTGCGGTTTCTGAGTCATGTCAACAGCTTCGTCATCGCATATTTTCTCCTCATCCTGCACAGCCCTCCTGAATTCAAGCAAAATAACAGGATTAAAAAATACGATCATCCTCAAAAGAAACGCTATAATAAGCAAAGGCATCCTGTTTCTGACGACGTGGGCGATCTCATGGGCAAAAGCAGCCCTGAGTTCATCAGCATTTAAAAACTCCATCAGAGATGTAGATAAAAAAATAGCTGGTTTACTGCCTGTGGTAGAAAACAATAAAAACGAATCATCGTTGATTAAATGAATCTCGGGCCTGTCATCAGGCAGTCCATTGACAGCTTCCTTTATAACAGGGGGTTCCTGCACTTCGTGTTTTACAAAAGACTTTTTCTTTGATTCAAACGCATGTTTTATTATCGGGACCAGTTCCTGAAACAAAAAAATGGTTGTTGTGATGATTAACATGGCGATAAATAAATAACTTAACGGAATGGCCCCCCATAATTCCACGTTAAGCCATCGGCTGCTGTCAAAAAGCGCCTCAACCCTGAAAGATATAGAGCCTCTTTCAGGTGTCAGCATCTGATATACCGGAAATGAAAGTATTGGCAGCATAATAACGATTAAGCGAAATCTTTGTTTGATTAAGGGGCTTCTGATTCTCCATGCCTGAATAGCCCTGTCAACTATTATTGCGGCTATTAAGGCATGAAAAAACGACTGGACTATAAACATGCCTCCATAGGAATTTAAAAAGCTTGAAAGATTCATAAGAGATTATCATTATTATAAAAGAAAGCATTTGAAAACATCACTTGCAGTAAAACAGCCTGTTGTCCGCTGAATAGCGGGAACCTTAAACTGCTAATACCACATAAGAGTTTCATAATGAGGGGAAGGAACTGTAACCGTTATATATCCGCGCCACGGGCATCTTTCTATTTCATCGCCGTTTCTTTTTATATCAACCGAAAAATGGATTTCATCATCCTCACGGGCCTTGATGTCAGCAAAAGGAATCTCTATCTCGAATATCTCTTTTGCAAATGCATTAGGAGTCAGCTTTGCCGGAACCCACTCCTCGGATATTTTCTCATAGCAGGCAACTTTCTGAGAGTCTTTGCGCATATCAAATATTATCTTAAAAATAAACGGATGGACTATATTTAAATGTATAATCACATCATCCTTTAATTCGGCAAACGGTATCGCCGGATCAATCCTTATATAGAGATTATCCTTGTTAAACCCATAACAAATAGATATGACAAAGCTTTCTGATTTATGCATGCTTCCACCGGACCTTTTCACGTCAACAAGAGAACTCTGATACCACTCAAAATAACTCGTAACAACGCCGTCGATTTTCGGATTGATAAACCCCCGTGGAGGAGAAGTGCAAATGCCCCTGCTATCAAGCAGCACCGGCACATGCAGATAAGGAGGCACATCCTTTCCTATTGCCTTATAAACCTTGATAAGATAGTTTCTGAACAATTCGTCAAAGTCCTCCTGAGTCTCTGTCACATGCTCGTCTCCATACCACCAGTTCCAGTCGCTGCCTTCAGCCGCGTAGATTGAAGTCCATGCTTCGGATATGTCTTTTTCAGGATTCGCTTTGGCAAATACGGCAAGGTCGTCCCTTGTCTGGTTGAGATAATCCCATGCGAGATTGTCCTCTTCATGACCTATCCAGATGCCGAAATTAGCGTTTATCCAGGAGCCAGCGTGAAGCCTTTGCAATGGCTCTCCACCTCCGTTTTCCTTGATAAACTCCGATATAGTAACAGCCCTGAACCTGCTGTCATTGCTGAGAGCTTCATAAAGACCGCGCAAAAAATCATGCCCGTCATTCTTATAATATTCCCAGCAGTTTTCGCCGTCCAGAATTATCGGTACCAGATATCTCCCGTCTTTAGGCAGCGTATTTCTTATCTGTACAAGCTTTCCAATAAAATCTTCCACAGCCTTTTCAGGTTTCCAGCCAGAATAGACAAAACCGATCAGATCCGATAGTTTATGATCCCTGAAAACAATGTTGACATTATTAAACTGATAAGGCTTATAAAGACTTTTTGCATCTCTAAGATAACCCTCAGGACTTCTAATGGGCATGTGCAATGACCTTGCCAAAACCTCCTCATCAGTGGCTATCCAGTTAATGCCTTCTGCGCTAATAAGCCTGAGCACATCCTCGCTTACTGACCCTTCAGAGGGCCACATTCCCGCTGGCCTGTATCCAAAGATATTTTCGAAATATTCAATCGCCATTTTAATCTGTTTCAGGGCGTCTTCAGGATAAGCAAATCTCTTTTTCGGAAGCTTCACGTCCGGCATTGCAATCCTTGCGACATTGGTGTCGTACAAGAGAGGCAGTATGGGATGATAAAAAGGGCTTACCGATAATTCGATGCGCCCTTTTTGTTTCATATCATTGTATTCAGGGATAATGTCCTTAAGAATTCCGAGCTGTTTTTTTATGAGCAAATGTTTTTCTTCTTCTGTAAACTCCCTCTGCTTATCAACAAGTCCTTTTAAGAAAGGATCTCTGCTCCTGAACATCGGGTCTATCCAGCTAAGGTTGAACAAGACCTGAAGGTCTCTTATGTCGGTATCATTAAAATATTTGGCTAATCTGTTTATGTCTGACTTTAGGAATCTGAACCCCCGCTTGACGAGAAGTTCGTAGTATCTCGGAAATGGCTTTATCATGTTATCCCAGTTTGCGAGAAAAAAGTTTTCTATTATGAATTGTTTTTCGGGCCACGTGAGGCCTGAAGGGTCTTTCATCGTCAATTCAAGATATCTATCGGTTGCGTTATTGTCTGTGTAGTCCCTTAATTGTTCAATCAACGACGGGACTATATTGAATGTCTGGTGAACCGCTGGAAAGTCTTCGAGAATCTTGAGCATATCAAGATAGTCCTTTGAACCATGCAGCCTTACCCACGGCAGTCGGTAAACGCCTGTAAGGGGGTCCTTATAATAAGGTTGATGCATGTGCCAAAGAAATGCGATATGGAGGGGGCTATCTTTCATTGCTCTGGAATTTGAAGATGTATTCGTCAGGCTTTGCTAATCCAAACTCTTCTCTTGCATGCTTTTCTATATAAAAAGGGTCTTCCTTTAAACTGTTTATCTGAGCCCTTAGCTTTTTATTCTCTATCTCCTTGTTTTTTATCTCGCTAATCAGGCTGTCTTTGATCTTGTTTAGCCTGTAATATTTTAATATCCCGTTATTGCCTAAAAGAACGCCTCCAAAATAGAGCAATACGCACAGGAATATGGACAAATATATAACCTTGGTTCTCTGCCTTTCAAATGCAACCAACTGCCCTAAATCCCTGGGTCTTATTTTACTTTTCATATCCTTTTTTTCGACCTTTCAGGACAACTTCATTACAAATTATAAAAAGCCTCCCTGCCTTTAAATACAGCTGTTTCCGCAAGCTCATCCTCAATTCTTAAAAGTCTGTTGTATTTAGCTATCCTTTCACTTCTTGAAAGAGAGCCTGTCTTAATAAAGCCTGTATTGCACGCGACTGCGAGATCGGCAATTGTAGTATCCTCTGTTTCCCCTGATCTGTGCGATATTACAGCGGTATATCCTGCTTTCTTTGCCATTTCTATTGCGTCGAGTGTTTCTGTAACAGTTCCAATCTGGTTTAACTTTATCAATATGGAATTTGCAATCCCCATTTCTATTCCCTGTTTTAAAATCTTCGTATTCGTAACAAAAAGGTCATCTCCAACAAGTTGTACTTTTTTGCCAAGTGCATGGGTAAGAAGCGCCCACCCGTCCCAGTCATTTTCAGCCATGCCATCTTCAATAGAAAGTACGGGATATTTATCAGACAATTTTTTGTAATAGTCAACCAATTCCGCTGATTTAATCCTCTTACCTTCGAAATTATACCTGCCTTTTTCATAGAACTCCGATGACGCCACATCAAGGGCTAAAAGAATATCTTTTCCCGGGGCGTAACCGCTATCTTTTATGGCCTGAATAATTATGGATATCGCTTCTTCATTGGCGCTTAAATTAGGAGCAAACCCGCCCTCATCACCTACCGCGGTATTTAAACCCTTTTTCTTCAATATAGCCTTTAACGAATGAAAAACCTCTGTCCCTGCCCTCAATGCCGAGCCAAAATCCCTGAATCCTGCAGGCATTATCATAAATTCCTGTATGTCAAGATTATTGTCCGCGTGCGCGCCGCCATTTATTATATTCATCATCGGAACCGGTAGTTCTTTTGCATTACAGCCTCCGATATAGCGGTACAGTGGAAAACCAAATTCATTTGCCGATGCATGGCATACTGCCATAGAAACGCCAAGTATCGCGTTTGCACCGAGTTTGCTTTTGTTATCGGTGCCGTCCATATCTATCATGGTCTTATCAATAAGCGCCTGATCTTCGGAATACATACCCAAAAGTTCAGGCATTATCACATCGATTACATTTTTAACTGCCTTCAGCACACCCTTACCATGAAATCTCTTTTTATTTCCATCCCTCAGTTCCAACGCCTCTCTCTGTCCTGTAGATGCGCCCGAAGGAACCATTGCCGAACCAGCAACCCCGCTGTCAAGCAGCACCTCAACCTCTACGGTTGGATTTCCTCTGGAATCTATCACCTCTTTCGCGTATATATCTATAATTTCACCCATTATTCCTCCTGTAAGTTAATCAAGAATTGTCAATCGTGGTTTTCTCATTAAATTTCACTTTTTAGGCGCATGTATTGCCTCACCATGCACATCCTCTGCAGCTTCCATTAATCCTTCAGCGAGAGTCGGGTGTGCGTGAATCGTATCCGCAAGCTCCCTCGCTGTCAATCCCGACTGTATTGCCAGAGCGCCTTCATGAACAAGATCCGAGGCATGAGGACCGATAATGTGCATGCCCAATACTTTATCTGTTTCAGCATCGGCTATTATTTTAATCATACCGGCTATTTCTCCCATGGCATGCGCCTTGCCAAGCGCCCTGAACTGGAAGCGTCCAACATTTATCTTAATTCCTTTATCCGAGGCCTGATGCTCTCTTAACCCCACCGAACCGATTTCAGGAGATGTGAATATGGCAGCAGGCACCACTGAATAATCCATTTTCTTTTCCTTGCCGCACGCATTGGAAGCAGCAACCAGACCCTCTTTTGATGCAACATGTGCGAGAAGTACACCGCCGGTTGCGTCTCCGATAGCATACACTCCCTCTATGTTTGTTTCCATTTTTTCATTTGTAATTATTTCTCCCCTCGTTCCTTTTTGTATCCCGACTGTTTCAAGTCCGATATTTTCAGTATTAAGTGCCCTGCCAATGGAAACAAGGAGCTTTTCTGCCACGAGTTCCTTGCCGTCAGAAAGAAAGACGCGGACGCCGTCATTTCTTGCTTCAGCCCTTTCAACCTTAACGCCTGTCATAAGTTTTATCTTCTTCTTTTTCAGTTCTCTTTCAAGCAATTCAGATATCTCTCTATCCTCTGTGGAAACAGCATGAGGCATCATTTCCAATATAGTAACCTCTGAGCCAAGTTCCCTGAATATGCAGGCAAATTCGCATCCGATTACACCAGCTCCTATGATTATCAGGCTTTGCGGGATATTCTTTACATTGAGCGCTCCATCGCTCGACATAATCTGTTCTTCATCAAACGGGAAAATAGGTATCTGCGCAGGCCTGGAACCTGTAGCTATTATGATTTTGTCAGTCTCTATTATTTCGGTAGTATTATCCTTTTTCCGCACCTCTACTTTATCAGGGGCAATCAATACTCCACGGCCTTCTATGAGATTAACGCCCCAGCTTTTGAAAAGCGCCCTAATTCCCTTTACCTGTGTGGATACCACCTTATTCTTTCTATCCATAATCTTTGACAGATTAGGCACGATGTCTCCTGAAAAGTCAACGCCAAAATCAGCAAGATTCTTAGCTTTGTGATAAGCCTCTGCAGAAGCCACAAGGGCCTTTGTAGGAATGCATCCCCAGTTAAGACAAGTGCCCCCTACCTCTCTATCCTCAATAACTGTTACTTGAGCGCCGAGTTGCGCGGCTTTTAATGCGGCCACGTAACCGCCAGGCCCTGCGCCTATAATGGTTAATTTCATAAAAAGATCCCCTTTGGAAATTTAGTTGTACGGTATCGCTATTTATTTAGCCTCTTCTTCTATGTATTTTTCGTATTTATCAAAATCCAGCAGGCCGTCAACTTCTGCTGCGTCATCCACCTCAATAATTGCGATCCAACCTTTTCCATATGGATCTTCATTGATAATTTCAGGCGTATCGCCGAGTTTTTCATTGACCTCAACTATAGTTCCGCTGACAGGAGCAATAACTGCGGAGGTAGCCTTGGTGGACTCAATTTCTGACATTTCCGTATTTGCTTCTACCTGCGTATCAGCATCAGGCAGGTCAACATAAACTATATCTCCCAGTTCACTCTGTGCGTAATCCGTTATTCCTACAGTGGCCTTTTTTCCTGCAAGCCTTACCCATGTATGCTCCTTATGATATTTGATATCTTCTGGATTCATGTTTCCTCCCTATTTGTGTTTTTTTTAAAATAATAGCATGTTAAAATTTCTAACACAGTTTGCATTCTTTGTCAAGGACAAAAAACGCAAACACCTGAATATGTTATCATAAATCGCGTGGAAATGGTAAAAAACAAAGCTGCCCTCTACCTCGGGATGATAAAAATATCCCACTCTGTCTTTGCCCTGCCATTTGCGTTCACAGGTGCAATACTTGCGGCCTCTGGCATACCGACCTTTAAACAAATATTGTGGATAGCCGTTGCTATGGTCAGCGCAAGATCAGGCGCTATGGGACTGAACAGGATAATCGACAGGGAAATAGATGCAAAAAATCCGAGGACAAAGAACAGGGAAATACCATCAGGAAAAATAAGAGTTAAAGACGCGATTCTGTTCACAATATTATCATTTGCGATTTTGCTGATCGCGGCCTATAATCTGAATCCGCTGTGCGTGAAGCTTTCTCCTTTAGTGATAGCAGCGCTGTTTCTCTATTCTTACACCAAGCGTTTCACATGGCTGTCACACTTTGTTTTAGGCATTGCTATTTCAGCCGCGCCGCTCGGGGCGTGGATTGCTGTAAGAGGAACATTTGATTTAGACATAATACCTTTGAGTATCGCTGTTGTATTTTGGCTCGCCGGCTTTGACATTCTTTACGCCCTTCAGGACATGGAATTCGATAAAAAACACGGGCTTTATTCCATACCGCGCAGATTCGGGATAAAGACATCTTTGGCACTGTCCAGGATTTTTCATTTGATAACATGGGTATTGCTTGTTGCAACTGGTGTTATATTTGATCTCAATTACCTGTATTTAATAGGAATGATTGTTGTTGCCGGACTGCTCGTTTATGAACACCTTCTGATAAAATCTGATGACCTGAGCAATCTTAACATGGCTTTTTTTAATATGAACGGATACATCAGCATAGCGGTTTTTTTATTTACATTGATTTCCGTAATTTTATAACTTATAAAGAAACATTCAAGGAGGTTTTTTATGAAGAATGTAAAGGTCGGCATTATAGGCGGCTCAGGGCTGGACGACCCAAAACTGATGAAGGACATCAAAGAGAAAAAGGTAAAAACGCCTTATGGCAGCCCCTCTTCATCTCTCACAATTGGAAAGATTGAGGGAGTGGATACTGTAGTGCTCGCAAGGCACGGAAAAAAACACTCCATCTATCCTACTGGCGTAAATTTCAGGGCAAATATCTTCGCGCTTAAAAAAGAAGGCTGCTCGCATATATTAGCCACAACCGCAGTCGGCTCCCTGAGAGAGAAGATAAGACCCGGAGACCTTGTTTTTATTGACCAGTTTATAGATTTTACAAAACACAGGCCATTGACATTTCACGATGAAAAGGTAATACATACGCCAATGAGCAAACCATTCTGCAATGACCTGCGCAATCTGCTCGTCAAGTCCGCAAAAGAGCTTAAGCTAAGACATCACGCCAAAGGCACCGTTATAACAATCGAAGGCCCCCGGTTTTCTACAAAGGCCGAATCCTACATGTTCAGGTCATGGGGCGCTGATGTTATAAACATGTCTACTGTGCCGGAGGTGATACTTGCGAGGGAAACCGGAATTTGCTATCAGAGCATAGCTATGTCTACTGATTATGACTGCTGGAAAGAAGGCGAAGAACCTGTCACATGGGAAATGATACTCTCAATAATGAAGCAGAACTCGGACAACGTTAAAAAACTGCTCGTGAAAACAATCTCAAAAATTGCAGCCGCAGAGTGCGTTACATGCAAGAGTTAAATAACTTCATGCAAAGTTAGTATAAAATTTCCGCGCTAAACCTTAAATTAATCACAGGGAGGAATTAAACATGCCAATCAAATCAAAGATCAGAACAGTGCCTGACTACCCGAAAAAGGGTATTATGTTCAGGGATATAACAACTCTCATCAAAGACCCTGTTGGTTTCAGGCTTGTAATAGACAATTTCACACAGCGGTATATTACAGGCGACATTGCATTTGATATAATCGTAGGCATTGAATCAAGGGGCTTTATAATCGGAGGCGCCCTGTCTTATACCCTCGGCAAGGGTTTTGTGCCAGTCAGAAAAAAAGGCAAACTGCCTGCAGAGAAAATAAGCCACGAGTATGAACTCGAGTATGGCACGGATATAATAGAAATGCATAAAGATGCCATAAAAAAAGGCGACAGGGTTTTGCTTGTCGATGACCTTCTTGCGACAGGCGGAACTGCGCTCGCCGCAGCAGCCTTAATTGAAAAACTCGGCGGTATTGTCGCTGAAATGGCTTTTATCGTAGACCTTCCTGATGTCGGAGGAAACAAAAGGCTGAAGGATAAAGGCTATAGCTTTTTTTCGTTGACTGAATTCGAAGGTGATTAGTGGAAAAGGTTGATTACATAATCTGCGGCGATTACATCGTCACAATGAACGAGGGGATGGATGTTATCAAAAACGGCGCTGTCGCGATCAAAGATAAACTTATAATCGCTGTTGGTGCAGAAGATGGCATTTTGAGAAAATATGACCCTGCCGTGATTATAAAAGACAAATACAGGGCAGTAATGCCGGGCTTTATCAATACCCATTCTCATGCCGCCATGGTCTATTTCAGAGGACTGGCTGATGATCTTCCCCTTAAAGAGTGGCTCGAAAATCATATCTGGCCGGCTGAAAACCACTGGCTCAGTTCAGAATTCGTGTATGACGCTACAGAACTCGCATGTCTTGAAATGCTCAAAGCAGGCATTACCACACACAATGACATGTATTTTTTCGGAAACAGCACTGGGCTTTCCACAAAAAAAATGGGCATGAGGGCGATCGTAGGCGCTGGAATATTGGATTTCCCGACGCCATCCGTAAAAACTGTTGAGGACTATTTCTCCAAAGCAGAAATATTCATAAATAACTGGAAGGATGATGATCTTATTACGCCCTGCATAGCCCCTCACTCGGCTTATACATGCTGTCCAGAGACACTGAAAAAATCAAAGCAACTATCAGAGAAATACAACGTGTCCCTGCATATACACCTTTCCGAGACTGAATGGGAAGTTAATGAAATAACCTCGCGCTACGGAAAGAGGCCTGCAGCTCACCTTGAATCCGTCGGATTCCTCGATGAGAAAGTTATCGCAGCTCATTGCGTCTGGCTCGATGACAGAGATATCGAAATACTCGCAGACAGAAAAGTCGGCGTGTCCCACTGCATTGAAAGCAATCTTAAACTCGCATCCGGCATTGCCCGTGTTCCAGACATGCTCCGGGCAGGAGTAAAGGTCGGGTTTGGAACAGACGGCGCTGCGAGCAATAATAACCTGAGCATAATCAGCGAGATGTCCACTTCCGCAAAACTGCACAAGGCGATTTCAAATGATCCCACTGTCCTTGATTCAAAAACCGCAATGCTTATGGCAACAAGACTTGGTGCGGAGGTACTGGGACTTGGAAGCAAAATCGGCAGCATAGAAAAAGGCAAGTTCGCAGATATTATAAGCATTAATCTAAGAAAGCCTCATCTTATTCCGCTTTATGATGTCTATTCCCATATTGTATATTCAGCGTCATCCTGCGACGTCGAAACAGTATTTGTGAACGGAAAGCTCATTCTTAATAACAGAAAACTTCTGTCTAACAGCGAGGAGGCAATTTTACAAAAGGCTTCTGAATGGGGAGCAAAAATAGCATCCTACAACTCTAAATAGTGTCTGTGTATAAACTATAACACTTTGGAATTAAAGCAGAAATGGTAAAATT
>JBBILM010000009.1:0-20983 GCA_037444915.1 Nitrospirota bacterium
AGCAACAACCCCCTCACCCCCTTTATTAAGGGGGAATTAAAGGGGGTTGTTTCCCCTTATTAAGGGGGAATAAAAAAGGATTACCCATTTAATGAGAAAGAACCACTTATTTCATTAAATATATATTTTGGGTATATTATATCCATGGATTTTTTGAATATAACCTTTCCGGTCTCGGGTGTCGAAACAAACATTCTAATTCCACCGCTGATTGCCATGGTCATCTCTTTTTTTACATCAATGGCAGGTGTCTCAGGAGCATTTTTACTGCTTCCGTTTCAGATGAGCGTTCTCAATTATACCTCTCTCTCAGTAACCGGAACAAACCACATTTATAATGTCGTTGCTATTCCAAGCGGGGTTTATCGCTACATTAAAGAGGGCAGAATGGCGTGGCCTCTTACATGGATTGTAATAGCAGGCACGCTGCCCGGGGTATTTATCGGCTATTATATCCGTGTTTATTATCTTCCAGACCCTGTGACATTTAAATTCTTTGTCGGATGCGTACTGCTTTTTATAGGCGCGAAAATATTAAAAGAACTTTTTTTTCAAAAGAAAAACCCGCGAACTGAACATTCTAATAATACCCAAAATATAAGGTTTGACAAACAAACTGAAATCAGCAACATTTCCTTTTCAATCAAGAAGGTTGAGTACGAATTCTGGGGCGAAACATTTTCTTTCAGCACAATCGCCATGTTTATATTGGCATTAATAGTCGGTATAATTGGAGGCGCATACGGCATAGGCGGTGGCGCAATTATCGCTCCATTCTGCGTTGCTTTTTTTCATCTGCCTGTTTATACCATAGCTGGTGCGGCTCTAATGGGGACATTTATAACATCTTTTGCAGGCGCGATTTTTTTCAGTATAATGGCGCTACTCGGGAACGTTTCAGCCATGCCTGACTGGCCGCTCGGAATTCTATTCGGGACAGGCGGCTTTGTGGGTATGTATTTCGGAGCAAAACTTCAAAGGTTCGTGCCTCAAAGGTTAATAAAATTCATCATCGCGATACTAATATCTTTTTTATCTTTCACATATATTTATCAATATAGCCGTTAAACATCTTTTGGTTTTTTGCTGCCTGATTGTCTTATAATAAACAAATGGAGAATAAATATATTTATGATCTTGTCATTAATACCCTGCCTGTAGGTTTTTCTATGGTGAGCTCGGACGGCACAATAACGGAATTCAACAGCTTTGCCGAAAATATAACCGGCTACTGCAAAGACGAAGTAATAGGCAAATCTCATTTCGAAGTTTTCCACGGGATATGCAATCATCAGTCATGCAGTCTTCCAGAAGTTGAAGTATGCCCCTTGTTTAAATACGCTCTGCAGAAAATAGAACAGAAAGAAGCTGTTGAAACCACGATCAGAAGGAAAAACAATGAAATAATTGTCATATCTGTGATAACATCTCCACTTTTTGATGACGATGGCGGCTTTATCGGCGGGATTAAGATTTTCTGGGATATTACCGAGACTAAAAAACTCGAAAGGGAAAGAAAAAACCTGCTTTCCATGTTTGCCCATGACATGAAAAATCCGGTTGTCACCGCGGTTGGATTCCTTCAAAGGCTTATCTCCGGCAAAGAGGGTTCACTGAATGAAAAACAACAGGAATATCTCGAACTGGTGATGGTTGAGCTTAAGCACCTGGAGTGGTTCATATCTGATTTCCTGCAGTATTCGAAATTCGACACCGTAAATATCAAGCCGTCTCTCGATCCGTTTGATTTAAAAGAGGCAATCCGCCATCACATCGAAGCGGCTTCGGTTGAGGCTGATAAAAAAACAATAACAATAAGAGCCAGTTATCCGGAAAAAGGAATACCTGTTATAAAGGCTGATTCAATATTGATAGGAAGGGTAATTACCAATCTGCTTGATAACGCCATTAAATATACGCCTCTCGGCGGTTTAGTAACAATAAGCCTTCTTGAAAGAGATGATGATTTGCTCGTTGAAATAAAGGACACAGGAGTCGGTATCCCAGAGATACACCTTCCGTATATTTTTGACGCCTTTTACCGCGGCATCAGAGATGCCAAGGGATCAGGCCTCGGACTTTCCATAGCCCGTACCATTCTTGAGGCTCATGGCGGGAAAATATGGGTTGAAAGCGTTCCGCAGAAAGGAAGCACCTTCAGTTTTACGCTGCCAAAAACATTGACAAATGACGAAAACCAATAAAAAACCCTTCGTAGAAATATATGCTGACGGAGCATGCAGCGGAAATCCGGGCGCAGGCGGATATGGAGCCATATTAAGAAACGGCGTAAAGGAAAAAGAGTTATCCGGCTGTGAAGAGATGACAACAAACAACAGGATGGAGATGCTCGCAGTCATAACAGCGCTTGAATCCCTGAAAGTACCCTGCGAGGTCGTCATTACAACGGATTCTAATTATGTTGTTAAAGGCATGAATGAGTGGATAAAGGGCTGGATAAAAAACAACTGGAAGAACTCTCAAAAAAAAGATGTCTTGAACAGGGATTTATGGGAAAGGCTTTTGCACGCATCAAAAGTGCACGACGTTAAATGGGTATGGATTAAGGGGCATAACGGGCACGTTGAAAACGAGCGGTGCGACAAAATCGCGAGAGATGAAATAATTAAATGCAAAAAGTTTAAAAAAGGATAACAGTTAAATGAAAGCGCCCGAACTTCTCGCGCCTGCCGGAGACTTTGAAAAACTCAGGACAGCAATACACTACGGAGCTGACGCTGTTTATTTCGGTGAGTCAAGATTCAGCCTCCGCGGAAAAGCAGGCAATTTTAATCCAGATGAGCTGATTAGCGCTGTCAAATATGCACGTCAGCATAATGTAAAGGCGTATATTACAATTAATATATTTCCACATAATAAAGACCTGCCGGAAATAGCCGGACACATAGAGCTTATTAAATACGCGAGGCCCGATGCCGTTATATTGTCTGATCCCGGCTTGTTTATGATGTTCAGAAAAACAGCTCCTGAAATAGATATTCATATAAGCACCCAGGCAAACATCACGAATATAGAATCTGCCAGGTTCTGGGAGGGTCTCGGTGCAAGACGGATAGTGATTTCGAGGGAACTGACGATACAGGAAATCAGGGATATCAATGCGAACACAAACATCGAAATCGAAGCATTTGTCCACGGCTCTGTATGCATATCCTATTCAGGAAGGTGCTATATAAGCAGTTTTCTTACATCAAGAGGCGCCAATACCGGCCAATGCACCAATTCATGCAGATGGAGCTATTCACTTATGGAAGAAAAGAGAAAAGGGGAGTATTTCCCTGTTTTCGAAGATGAAAGAGGCACTTATCTCATGAGTTCAAAGGATCTTTGCATGATTGAACATCTTTGCGTTCTCAGTGATGCAGGAGTTGACAGCTTTAAGATCGAAGGAAGAATGAAGGGAATAAACTATGTAGCTGGAGTTGTAAAAGTTTACAGGGAAGCGATCGATTCAATGGAAAAACAGAACTTCGATGATTCCCGCATGAGATGGCTTAGAGAGCTTTCAATGTTCAGCAGCAGGGGATATACAACCGGCATGTTCTTTGGAAAACAACCCGACGGAGATTATAATTTCGACGGAGAAAGCTATAGAATGAGTCATGAACTTGTTGGCGTAATTGAGGAGCTAACCGGCAATACTGCAAGAATAGCTTTAAAAAATAGGTTGAATAATGGTGATTTTATTGAATTTCTTTCTCCGGGGCTTGAAGAAAGACTTTTTGAAATACGTTCCATGCACTTTGAGGATGGCTCTCACACTTCCTCAGCAAGAAATGAAGATATAATATTGATGGAAGTGCCTGCTGGAGCAAGAAAATATGACCTGATAAGAAGAAAGAAAAGCTTCTCAGGTTAATCAGAAGCCTGTTCAAATCCTTTTTGAACCCTGCGTATCCTGCTGGCAAGTTCCCTTATCGCATCTGAAAGAGACACACCTTTATCCATTAATTCCCTGACAAAGCGGGCCTTTGAGAGTTCATTAATAACCTTCTCAGTAGGTCCGCTCGTATCACAAATGTTTGTACCTTCCTGAATCTGCTGTTCTATGCATTGTTCTATCTCATCTGGTGTAAAGGTTTTCGCAAGATGCCTAATCTCATCAATATGAATATCCTGCTTTTGCATTATACCTCCTCCTATTTACCGCACAGTTGCATAAAAAGCATCAACCGCGGCAAGACTGATGTGCTGAAAAAACTTCCTGCTGCACCTTATAAGATTTTCATACCACTCATTATATTCTGTTAATGTGGCAAGTTAACCCTAAAACTGCAATTATGTCATACAATGATGGCGGCATGGGCAGATAAATGGCTTTATCTCGCCACATTATTGAGGCTCGTAAATAAAACATATCAAATAAAAAAATACAAGGCTGATTCATTGGATTGTTGCTATAAATTGCGAATTATAAAGGCTTTTATCTGTTCATGCCGCTATATAAATGCATTTTTCGGGTTAAAGCCATTTATCTTCCCATGCCTATATATAAACTGAGTTATCCGGGTTAATCAAAATTCAGTTTTATCTGAGATTCGGCATTAGTCCTCTGCTTTATAATCTCGCGAATATCCTCATAAGATATTATTTTTACGCCTAATGCCGACGCCTTTTGGAGTTTTGAACCAGGCTCTTTACCAGCAATAAGATAGTTCAGGTTTTTGGATATTGAAGATGTGACATGTCCACCATGCGTTTTTATCATATCTTCCACATCGCCACGCGGCTCAGGCAAAGTACCTGTAATCGCAAACGCGATGCCTTCAAGCGGCTTGATCTTTATTACATTTGGATCTTCTTCTCCCTCATAGTCGGGATTTGATATGTTAACCCCAAGTTTTTTCAAGGTTTCAAGGGTTTTCAGATTTTCAGGGTCATTAAAAAAAACTGAAACAGAATGCGCGATTTTATGACCCATCTGTTTTATGGTGTATATCTTTTCAGGTTTAATATTATATAAATCCTCTATGACCCTGAAATTTCTGGCAATCAGATTAGCAGCATACTCTCCTACGTGAAGAATACCAAGCGCGTATAAAAATCTGGATAAGGTCGTATTCCTGCTTCTTTGAATCGCGTCAATCAGATTTTGTGCTGATTTTTCGGCAAATCTCGGAAGCGTAAGCAAGTCGGCTTTGTTTAATTTGTACATATCCACAAAATTCCTTATTATGCCTTTTGAATAAAAAAGCTTGACGTTTTTTTCGCCAAGACCTTCAATGTCCATAGCCCTTCGTGAAGCAAAATGCCTTATCCTTTCCTGAACCTGAGCCGGACAATCCAACCCCAAACACTTCACAGCCACTTCATCTTCTTCCCTGTAAACCCCTGAGCCGCACACAGGGCACTTGTCGGGCGCGGAAATCCTCTCCTCATTTCCGGTCCTTTTCTCCTTAATAACATTCACAACATGAGGTATAACATCCCCTGCCCTTTCTACTACAACAAAATCCCCTATTCTTATGTCTTTTCTGTCTATTTCATCCCAGTTATGAAGGGTGGAATGCGATACTGTGACACCTCCAAGTCCTATAGGTTCAAGAACCGCTACAGGGGTAATAGTCCCTGTACGGCCAACGCTCTTCAATATATCCTTAATCCTTGTAATTCCTTTATGCGCCGGATACTTATATGCAACTGCCCATCTGGGCTCTCTTGTTTTTATGCCGAGCATTTTTTGGAGGCTGAAATTATTCACTTTAATAACTGCGCCGTCGGTTTCAAATGGAAAGCTGTCACGCATCCGCTCTATCTCCTGAACAGCCCTGACAGCATCATCTATTCCATGCGCGAGCTTTACAATTTCCGGAACAGGGAAGCGCGCCTTTTCGAGCCATTTAATGACATCCGAGTGATTCTCAAAATCAATACCCCTCATCGCGCCTGTTCCATAGCAGCACAGAAACAGCCTCCTTGAGGCAGTTACATTTGAATCAAGCTGTCTTACCGAGCCTGCCGCAGCGTTTCTCGGGTTCGCAAACAGAGGCTCTCCCAATTGATCCCTTTCCTTATTAAGCCTTTCAAAATCCTCAATATTCATATAGATTTCTCCGCGAATGTCTATCTCATCAGGCTCATCAGGCAACTCATCACCCTCAATACGCAGAGGCACTGACTTTATGGTCTTAATGTTTACCGTGACATCCTCGCCCTCATATCCGTCTCCTCTTGTGGAAGCCTTGAACAAAAGCCCTTTTTTATAAGTAAGTTCAATCGCAAGACCGTCATATTTGGGCTCGATGGTGTAGATAATTTCTTCAGATGATTTCAAAAGGCGCTTAATACGGGAGTCAAATTCCCTTATCTCATCATAAGAAAACGCGTTATCAAGAGAAAGCATAGGCTCGGTATGTCTGACCTTTTCAAACTTATCCAAAGGCGGCGCACCTACGCGTTGAGTCGGAGAATAGCTCAAAACATAATGGTACTGGTCTTCGAGTTTCTTCAGGTGAAAATAAAGACGGTCATACTCAGCGTCAGATATTTCTGGAGAATCAAGGACATAATAGCGGTAGCAATGATAATTGAGTTCATCAGCGAGCCTTTCCATCTCGCGCATGATATGTTCAGGAATTTTATGCTCTTCCTTCGAAATCCGCATTATGCGTCCATAACCTCGACCAGAAAACTTAAAGCTGAGTTAGCCGCAGTCTCTTTATTTTCACCTCTGTCGCCTGTTAATCTTATTTCTTTAGTAAATATTTCCCCTTTTCTGCTCACTGCTATATAAACAAGTCCTCTTTCCTTGTTCTCAAGGATATCAGGCCCAAGATTGCCGGTGGCAGCGATGGAATAATCACTTTCTGTAAGCTGCCTCACCTTTTCTGCCATCTCAGATACTGTTTCCATGCTAATGATCCCATGCTTTGAGATAGTCTCGGATGATATGCCTAAAATGCTCTTTTTTGCCTCGATCGAATAGGCGACAACACCTGAGTGAAAGAACTTGCTCGCCCCGGGGAAATTTGTCAAATAATGGCTGATAAGCCCTCCTGTGCAGGATTCCGCAACAGAAAGGGTCAGGGACATATTCCTGAAAATGCCGTGGATCTTGTAAATAATATCAAATATTTCCCTTTGCATTTGAACTCCTCATCTTTCTGCCAACTCCTCGTATGGCAATCTTTCCAATCAGTTTCATACGAATTATTTCTAAATTATTCTTTGTTAATTCCTTTTTAAACTCATCAAGATTAAATTCGCCGCCCTTTGGATGTTCGGTAAAGGTCTTCACAAAAAAATTATTCAGAAACAATCTGAAAGGCTCTTCAAAAAAGAATTCTCCTCCTGTTTTTAAAACCCTCGAGACCTCTTTTACAGCCTTTCGCCAATCCTCCATATGATGCATTACCCCGAATGAAAAAACAGCATCGAACTTGTCAGCAGGCTCATCAAGCGCCATAGCATCAGCCACCCTGAACTCTACCCTGTCTCTCAACTCAGGGGCGATCTTATGTCTTGCCCTTTCGATCTGCTCAGGGTCGATATCAGTTGCGACAACCTTCTCAGCTCCGAATTGAGTTATAATTATTTCTGCGCCCACCCCCCTTCCACAGCCTATCTCCATGCACAAAGGATAAACATCACGACTTCCCATATCCCTGAAAGCAGGACCTTCTACATGTCTCTGAACAAAAGCCCTCAGAGGATTATTCGTTATCAGTCTTTCAATGAAGTTAAGTTTCACTTTCTTTATCTTATGATAAGCTTGAATAAGAAAATCAATAACAGTTAGGATTTAATATATAGATAGTATATACAAAATAAATGCAAGAAGAAAGAATAATTGCGGAGATCAATTAATGCCTGAACACTTTGCCTTTATTTCAGATGCCATGCTTGGCAGCCTTTCCAAATGGCTGAGATTATTAGGTTTTGACACGCTTTATTTCCGAAAAATAGACGATAATGAGCTTATAAGGATTGCGAAGCAGGACAATAGAATACTCTTAACAAGGGATACGCGACTTGCCATGAGCAAAAAAGCAGGCAGGCTGATACTAATCCACTCAAATGATACCTTTGAGCAATTAAAGGAGGTCTTAACATCTGTTCTTTCAGATGCTATATCGAACAGCCCAGCCCAAAAAGCATCGTTAACAACTAAATGCCGATTATCATTATCAGATTTTCATCAGATGCAGTTTGATTTGCCGCGCTGCGCAATGTGCAACGGGAAGCTTAATAAAACTGACAAAATAACCGTAGCAAACAAAGTTCCAGAGCACGTATATTTAAATATCGATACCTTTTTTAAATGCAACAACTGCGGCAGGATATACTGGGAAGGCTCTCATAAAAAATTTATCGATAAGAAAACAGATGAAATATTGAGGGATGTCTTGACGAGGTCTTTCTTGTAAAAAAAAGGGTTTTAAGAACAGACCTGTAATGAATTGCGATTTATTATTAAGATATTGGTAGTCCCAACGGGATTCGAACCCGTGTTTTAGCCTTGAGAGGGCTACGTCCTAGGCCTCTAGACGATGGGACCTTTGGCTGGGGAGAGAGGATTCGAACCCCTATAAGCAGATCCAGAGTCTGCCGTCCTGCCGTTGGACGACTCCCCAAAAAACTAACGATTTTCTTATTTATCAAGAAGTTATAAGATTAATAAGGTAGCATAAAATATTAGCGCGTGTCAAATCCGCATCAGTATTTCAGACAGAATTGATTATTTCGCCTGCTATTTCATCAATCGGCAGGATTTTATCAGCCAAACCTGCCTCCACAACAGCCCTCGGCATTCCATAAACCACGCAGGTCTCCTCATTTTGGGCGATTATCCTGCTGCCTTTCTTTTTCATTTCTCTTACGCCGGCCTCTCCGTCATGCCCCATGCCTGTTAATATAACTCCTAATGCCCTGCCCGGATACAATTCTGCAACTGAAAGCATAAGGGCATCCACCGAAGGCCGGTAAATGAACTCTTTTTCATTCTCTGTTATCGTAACAATGGTCTCAATACCCCTTACCCTCTTTAGACGCATGTGACCTCGTCCCGGAGCTATAAAAACAATCCCAGCTTTTAAAGTATCCCCCTCCTGCGCTTCCTGAACGCTGAGCTGGCTCAATTGATTAAGCCTGTCTGCAAATGGTTTCGTAAAGTTTGCCGGCATATGCTGGGCTATTACAATCGGCACTGGAAACTCCTTCGGAAGCTTGGTAATAATCTCCTGAAGCGCCCTTGGACCACCTGTAGATGTGCCTATTGACACAATGCCTATCTTCCGCTCGCCAGTAATTCTGACAGGCATTGCTGCTATTTGGGATCGAGCAATGTCAGAAGCGCTTGTCTGTCTTACGGCTCTTCTTGCGACCCCTCGCTTAGCAAGATGTTTTACCTTTTCAATTAAAATTTCCTTAAGCTTTACGATATTTATTGAAAGGTCAGAGAGATTTTTCGGAATAAAATCGAGCGCGCCGCTTTCCAATGCATCGAGGGTGGCTTTTGCGCCATCCGTCGTTAGAGAACTTACCATTATGACAGGCACGGGATTCTTCTCCATAATATGCCTTAATGCAGTAATGCCGTCCATTTTCGGCATCTCGACATCCATAGTCACAATATCCGGCTTGAGAGTCTGTACCTTTTCAATCGCCTCAAGCCCGTCACGCGCCATGCCAACAATCGTTATGTCAGAGTCAGAGGAAAGCATTGACGCAAGGGCATTTCGCATAAATGCCGAGTCGTCAACAATAAGAACCTTTACCATATGAGCAACCTCATCACACCTTAAACCATGAAGCCGTTGAATTAAGCTCTATGGCAAGCTTGGAAAGGGCGTCTGATGATCCCTTTATCTCTGTAATCGCGCTGTTCAACTGCCGTGTTATCGTTGCAATACCCTCCATGGAATGGGAAACCATGTCTGATGTGGATGATTGCTGCTCGGTTGCGACTGCTATCCGCTGCACCATATCAGTAACGTTTTCAACATAAGAAACTATCCCATCGATTGCCTTCATTGTATCGTTTACCTTTTCGAGAACCGTATTCATAGAGGCCTTTCCGCTATTCATAAAATTAACTGATTCCTGAACCCGACCCTGCATGGTACGGACTGTATCAGCTATATCCGAGGTAGCCATGGTAGTCCTTTCAGCGAGTTGCCGCACATTGTCAGCAACCACTGCAAAGCCCCTTCCTTGTTCACCGGCGTGTGCGGCTTCAATTGCCGCATTCAATGCGAGCAGGTTTGTCTGGTCGGCAATATCTTTTATCAGTCTCACAATGCTGCTTATCTCTTCGGATTTGGAACTGAGTGAGTCAACCTTTTCAGCAGTATCGCTTACTATATTCATGAATCTCTTCAACTCGGCAGTTGTTACAGCCATAGCCTCTTTGCCATTAAGGGCTGTTTGCTTCATACTGCGGGCTGATTCCGCTGTGCTATGTGCATTCTTCGCGACATCAAGAGTTGTCTGCGACATCTGCGTCATTGCCGTGACCGACTGCTCTATTTGAATGGTTTGCTCTCCTGAACCCTTTTGCAATGATGTGGCAGTAGCGGATAATTCTTCAGAACTTCCGGCAAGGCTTGACGTGGCTATGCCAATCTTACCCACGATTTCACGCAGGTTTGACACCATCTTTGTCATGGATGATATAACCGTGCCGATCTCATCGTTTCGATTCACGGAAATCTCCTGCGCGAGATTTCCGGATGCTATCTCATCAGATATATTCATAAGCTGGTTTAAAGGCAATGCTATTGATTTGTATACCCATGTGCCGAATAGTATTCCGAACAGGACAGATCCAATTCCTATGGCGCCGATAAATATCATGCTGTATTTCACCATCCTGTTGACAGTGCCTATGGCCTTTTCCTGATCAGTCCTCGCAGTGGTGACAGTTTCCCGTCCCTTTTCTGCCTGCTGTAAAATAATGTCCGCGAGCCTGCCTCTGGCAATAATTGCCTTTTCCTCCATCTTTAACCGCTCCCTTATCTTTGATATAATGCCATCCTGCGCGAATAATAAACCCCTAACAGAACCTAATGCGGTTTCCGCGCTGCGAAGCATTTTTATTTCATCATTAGCATTGATTTTGGCAAGGAGTTTCTCGGAATTTCTGACAACAGGCTCTATTTTTTCAAATACCCTTCTGAGTTCGCCCTCTATGCCCGACACCTCCTGCAATGAATACACATTAAAAAGCCTTGCCGAGAGTCCTTCGACTGACAAGCCAAGCGATACCAGCTCTGAACCGCTCGTCAACACATTTGTCGCAGTATTAGCCTGATTAAAAATAACTCCCTGCTTTTCATTTTCAGTGCTGCTCCTTTCACTCGCAAGCATAATATCCTGATCTATCTGAACCAAAAGAATGGATAATCTCTCACCGATATCTTTATTTAATGAATCATACTGATTCCTCACATCCTCGCCTGCCTGTTCTATAAGCGATGTCTGAAGCTTTATCAGTTGTTCGATTTTTTCGCTGAATGTCTTTATGTCGCCATGAAGTTTTTTTGATTCATTGAGGTATTCGTTTTGCAATGCCTTGTTCATAGCGGATGTTATCTTGCCGCGCGCAATAAGCAAAACCCTTTTATCCTGAGCCTTCTGTATGTCTGAAATGCTTATCTGTATGTCCTTGAGAACGGTTTTAAGCGACTCTATATTTCTAAGCCTTAAGGAGATAGCCTTTGTATCATCCATTGATGACATAAAGGCAGTTGAACGGTTATTTTGAAGCGCCTTAATCTTTGAGTCCAGTTCATTCAGCCTGCCGGACGCGTCTGCAAGCCTTTGTGATATCGTCCTGTTCGCTGATTCAGCCTCCCGCTTTGTCTTCAGCATCCACTCGTTAGATTCAAAAAGCTCGGAAGCTATCCTGCTAAGTTCATTATGCGTATCAATGCGCGAGCCAGAGAGAAACTCGAGCTCATCCTGCGTTTTCTTCACATCAGAAAGGGATCTCTCGGCTTCGGTGCGGTTGAGCCTGTACTCATCCTCAGTCTTTGAAGCGCTTACCTTTGTGAGTTCAGAGATGACCGCCTGCATTGATCTCTGAAATTCGACTGTCTTCATCTGAAACGGGGTGCTTTGTTCAGTGAGATAAAACAGCTTGCTTTTAATAAATCCCATGCCTATTATGCTTGTTGCGCCAACAACAGCGACAATCGCTATCAGGATGATTACATTCCATGTCAATTTAGTCTTAATAGTCACCTTTATTTTTCCTCCGGTTCCGGCAAGGAAGAGATTTTTTCTCATCCCCGCCGGAACAGTTTACTGCTTAAATCTCTCTTCATAATGTAAATTGCCAGGCTTTTGCCATATGCGAGTGGCCTTTATCATTGTTTTTTATTTTATGTATTTACTACCGTCAGTCTTAATAAAATCGATGAGTTTCTGCACCTTTGGCGAATGGCCGGTTTTTGTGACCAATGTAAAAGTTATCGGCGCTTCGGGTGTTTCAGGAGATTTTACCGTAGCATCGACCATAATATGCGATACAATGCCTATGGCTTCAGGGTTTGACGCCACTGTCTGCCTCACATCTCCGGCAGTCGAAACCTCCAAAACATCTGTCATGGCAGCTTCGCCGTCAAGCATGTGCTTGAAAAAAATGTTATTGGCAGGAGAAATAAGCTTGCCAAGAACTACCATAACAGGCATGTCGTTGCCGCCAACATCCTTCCAGTTGATAATCTTGCCTGTGAATATGCCCTTCACCTGCTCTTTGGTGAGACTTGTGATCGGGTTATCCTTATGCACTATCGCGACAATTTTATCCTTTCCAACCACTATGTGCTGAAGCGAAGCCGGGTCTTTTACCTCTGCCCCTTCCTTTTTCATGAAGTTCATCCAGTCATTAAAGGCAGGACCTGCTGCAGCGTCAATGTCGCCTTTTTCGAGATCTATTAAAGCTGTTTTAGGGCCTACAGCGAGCAGATTGAGCTTTATGCCTGTTGCTTTTTCAAACGGCTCTTTTATTGGCTTAAAGACATATTCTATAGCCGGCGCACCGCCGCTTATCTTAAGTTCATCGGCAAATGCAGCTACAACTCCTGTTAATACAAAAAACGAGCAAACCATAACCATAAAACTAATTTTCCTCATCTTGCCTCCAATAAATTGAAATATAACCCACCAAAGGTGGACGGTTGAAAAGATGGTAAAAGTCAAAAGTAAAAAGTAACGAGCAACAAACTGAAACTATAGACTTTTAAACTCATGATTGCTAATAAGTCGTCACTCGTTACTGTCTTTAAAAACCAAATTCCTTTAATAAATCGTCAACATCCGTCTGTGACACCTTCTCGTGTGCTGTGTTATCGGATGCGGCAGAAGACTCTGCCTTCAGTCCAAACGTTGTTATCATCCTCACTAATTCCTCTTCCAAATCACCTACAAGTCTTATAACCTTCTTGATTGTCTGGCCTGTCAAATCCTGAAAAGATTGGGTGGTGATCAATTCGCTGAGGTCGTCCTCAAGATCGTTTTTATAATTTTTCAGAAAATTTACAGCATCATCCGGGCCATTCAGCCTTCTGATGTTGGCCGAGAGTTCATCCATTTGCATCAGGTGCTTTTCCACGATACCCATTGTTTTATTGGCTGCATCCTCTGTTTTTTCTATAACGAAATTAAGCCTGTCAATCGCGTCAGGCACTTCTACATTAGCCATGTCCTTAATTCTCGGGTCCAACGCATCCTTAAAACTTCTTACAGAATCATGCAGTTTGCGGGTTACCCTTCCAACCTCATTAAACAGGTCGCCCTGTCCCTTTTTTAAAATATTTTCTATCGCGTTATCGGCCTTCTGGTAATCCTGATTGGAAATCGCGTCTATGAAACTGACCATATCATCAAACAATAAAAACTTGGTATCTTTCGCACTTATGCCCCTTTTTTCGAGAAACTCCTTTGCATCACATACCTCTTTGATATTCGACTCTCCGGCTATCGTGTGTATCTTTTTTGTGACTTCTACTTTGTCGCCATTGTCAGTGTTCTTTATGTCAACAATAATGTCCTCAAAGGCGCTTATATCATCACACGGTATAAGCTTCATTGTATCGAGCAGCACAACGAGCCTGTCTTTCAGCTTTGCGACGCCTTTGACCTGCCCCGCATTATTGTTCAGTATCCTGTCAGAGGGTTCTATCGCAGAATCTTCGATGTTAATGACACCGGTTATCCCGTCAACAACTATTCCAAAAGAAATTGAGCCGCTCGCTACGATAATCACCTTGCTGCCCGGCCGGCCGTCGTCATCAAGATTGACCAGCTTTTTTATGTTGACAACCGGAATAATGCTGCCCCTTAGATTCGCAACCCCTTCAATATAAGGCAGCGATTGAGGCATACGAGTTATTTCAGGAATGTTTATAATTTCCCGCACCTTTATTATCGGCAGTGTATATTCCGTATTATTGAGATTAAATCCGATGTATTGATCCATAACAATCTCCTTCTATTAATTGGTTGTTAAGCCTTCAATGCTGTCATAACATTTCTGGAAATTCCGGCAAGATCGAGTATCAGCACCACCTTGCCCTCCCCTGTTATAGTCGCGCCTACAACATACGATTCATCCGTGTTTATTCCGTCAATGGTCTTTATTACAATCTCCTCCTGACCTAAAAGGTCATCAACCGCAATACAAAATCTCCTTTCGCCAATCGCTATTACAAGGACATATCTGTAATCAGAATTTCCCATATCTCCGAAGCCGAGGATTTCTGTTAACTCAAACAACGGCAGGACCTTGCCGCGCACCACAAGCACCTTCTGTCCCGATACATTGCCTATGTCTTCCCTGTCAACCTTAATAGTTTCTATAATGGGGGCAAGGGGAACGGCATATTGGGATTGATCAATCCTGACCATAAGGGCTTGAACAATGGCGAGGGTAAGGGGTATGCTGATCCTGAATGTAGAGCCGGCATCCTTTTTTGTAACTACGTCAACATAACCGTTTAATTTAAGGATATTCGTCTTAACAACATCCATGCCGACCCCTCTGCCGCTTAAATTCGTTGCTACATCAGCAGTAGAAAATCCGGGCATGAATATAAGATTAATCGCGTTTTCCTCTGTCATTCTTAGCGTGTCTTCGTCTGTGACTATCCCCTTCTCAACAGCCTTTCTCTTGACCTTCTCTACATCAATTCCCTTGCCGTCATCAGAAACATCTATTACTATCTGGTTGCCCTGCTGGAACGCTGAAATGCTCAGCCGTCCCTTTGCTGACTTGCCTTTTCTCCTGCGTTCTTCCATTGATTCAATCCCGTGATCAATGGAATTCCTTATGATATGAACCATTGGATCGCCGATATGCTCTATAACAAATCTGTCAACCTCTGTATCCTCGCCGGATATTTCAAGCTCTATATCCTTATCAAGACTGACTGCCATATCCCTGACAAGGCGCGGAAACTTTCCGAACACCTTTTTCAATGGCTGCATTCTCATCTTCATGACAGCAAGCTGCATATCGGACGTAACAAGGTCCAGGAATGAAACTGTACTTAAAAGGTTTTCAACATGATTGTCTTCAGAATATTTATTTTCAAGATAGTTGGCAATGTTCAGCAATCTGTTCCTTACAAGCACTATCTCTCCTGTCAGGTCCATTACCTTGTCTACGCGGTTCACGTCTACCCTTAAAGTCTGGGCAACATCCTTGACAGCAGTTGCTCCGGAAGAACCCTCAGGGGCTGAAATTACGGCAGACTTTGACGGCAGCGGCTGTATAACGGTCTCGGATTTCACGGATTCTTCAATTTTGTCTGTCTCTTTATGCATATTGGCCTGAATTGACTCAATATCGTTAATGTCAAATCCATCAGCAGTATCCTGCGCTGATGTCGCAGCAGAGCTAAGGGCTTCTGTGTTAATGGTTTCTGCAGCAGTCGATGACTGAGATACATTAAGCGCTTCATCCAGTTCTCTCAACAGTAAAGAGGTGTCTTCCTCCATCCCGTCATTGAGCTTAATGTGTCGCAGAAGAAGCCTTATCATATCAACGCTCTTCAATATCGTATCCATCAAAGACGTGGACACTGTCATCTCGCCGTCCCTTAATTTTTTGAGGATGTTTTCCGAACGATGGGCTACATCAACGATGTTCTGAAATCCGAGGAATCCGGCAGCGCCTTTAATCGTATGCATGCTTCTGAATATTTCATTAAGAATCTCCCTGTCATAAGTCTTTGCTTCAAGCTCCACAAAAAGCGGGTCTATATGCTCAAGGGATTCCTCAGCTTCTGTTATGAATTCCGTTATTATTTCGGCCATTTCATCAGACATATTTTCTCACCCTACTTATTTAGTTTTTCGAATATCCTGTCTATCTTTTCCTTTAATATCTCGGCTGTAAAGGGCTTAACAACATAATTATTAACACCTGCCCTGATAGCCTCCACAACCTTCTCCTTTTCAGCCTCTGCCGTAACCATAAGAACAGGAAGACCCTTTAATTCAGGATCGCTCCTCACCTTTTTAAGAAGTTCGAGCCCGTCCATGTTGGGCATATTCCAGTCGGATACAATAAATTGAAAACCGCCCCCTTTCAATTTTGTGTAAGCCTGCGCCCCGTCTTCAGCTTCTTCAATGTTTTCATACCCCAATTGTCTCAGTATGTTTTTTACAATTCTTCTCATAGTGGCAAAATCGTCGACAACGAGCACCTTTATTTTAGTATCAGCCATTGACTTTCCCTCCTTCATTTTCGAATATATTCTTAATTATATGCCTAATGTTTAACGATATATCATCAGCAGACACAGGCTTGATAAGATAACCGCTTGCCCCGGCTGCAAACGCCTTTTCGCGTTCTTCAGGGTCTGCTTCCGTAGTAATCATAATAACCGGAATATGCGACATGCCATGGGTGGATTTAATGGCGCTCACAAGCTCCATTCCGTCCATATACGGCATGTTAAGGTCGCTCAGAACAAGATTTATATTGTCCGTGCCGAGTTTCTCTATGGCCTCAAGCCCGTTTTCAGCAAATACAACATCGTATCCCTTTGTTTTAAGATAAATGCCTAAAAGTTTTCTGGTCGTCTGGCAGTCATCAACTACAAGTATCTTCATCATATGCCTCCGGCTTATACCTTCTGATATATAACCACCTTATTTATTATCACAGGCTTGAATGCGCGGGTTATATTATGAAGGCTTTCAGAGGAGCCAACAAACAGATAACCTCCCGGCACCAGACTGTCGTATATATTTGAAATCGCCTTCTGTTTCGACTTGTCATCGAAATAAATCAAAACATTGCGGCAAAATATGACATCCATACTGCGGATACGCTTAACCTCGCCATCTTTAACAAGGTTGATATTCGCAAAATTCACCGAGCCTTTGATCTCATTTTTAACCTCATACGATACCTGCCCATTGCATATGAAATATTTCCTGAGATAACTTTCCGGCACATTTCTGATTGAGTATGAACTGTATACAGCCCTTTTAGCTGACGCCAAAACCCCATCGCTTATGTCAGAACCTATTAATTCCTGCGGAGACATAATACCGGCTTCCGCAAGCATCATGGAAATCGTATAAGGCTCCTCTCCTGTTGAGCACGCGGCAGACCAAACCCTTATATGCTTTGACCTTTTAAGCTTGCTGACCATGGGTACCACAGTATTCATAAATACATCCAATTGATGCTGCTCCCTGAAAAAATATGTTTCATTAGTCGTAATGGCATCAAATAGTTTTGCCATCTCTTCCCTGCAAGGGTTATTTTTTAAAAAACAGAGATACTCGTCAAATCCCTCGAGCTTTTTATCCTGAATCCTTTTAAGAAGCCTGTTTTCAATGAAATATCTTTTTGTGTCAGGAATATATATACCGCTTTTGTCATATATATAATCCCTCAGTTCCTTAAATGTGAGATCTTTCAGCGCAAAGTTCATTATATTTCCTGCAAGCAAAGATTAATCACTTCTTTCAGACTTTCATCGAGATGTCGGCTCTGTTGCAATAAGAGATCTTTATCAATCACAAGCAGCGCCCTCGCGGAATCCTCTATTATGTCCCTGTATTTTTCCTTTTTAAAAAGGCTGAATATGGGGTTAAAAGCTGCTTTGTCACCTATCCTGGCAAGGGCATTGACAGCAGCCTTTCTGACATGGCTGTCAGAGGCGTCAACTGCTGACAGGAGATGGCTCCTCGCAGTCATATCAGTTTTGCCTTCATTAAATTCACCGTCACCAGCGGCTATTTTCGCTATCGCATTTATGCTCGCCCGTCTTACATCCCTTAAATCAACATCAAGAAAATCTATGAGATATCTTACAGCGCTTCTGCACCCGAGGTCCCCTATAACCTCTATGGCTATAACCTTTCCTCTGTATTTGACTGAAGGGTTGGCAAGGGCGTCTATAAGAGAATCAACACATCCGAACGTCCTCAACGCGTTTTTAATTGCGGCAATCCTCTCTTCGCTATCAGGGTCCGACGGTTCAAGAGACCCAGCGACATTTATTATTGTATTTATGGCATTATGTTCATTGATTTTGACCATCGCGTTAAGACATATAAGTTTATCCTCCCAGTCACCTTTAACAAACATCTCAAGAAGGAAATCTGATATCCCGGGAACGGACGGGGTAACTCCAATGGCAAGGAGACTCTTGATTACAGCGCTTTTTTCGAGGCCATCCACTTTTGAGAGGTGTTTCAAAAGCAGGTCAGCAGCAGTTGGAGAGCCGATTTTGCCAAGCGTTTCGATAACAGCATATCTAAGCAGTTCGGACTTGTTATGAAGCAGGCCTCCGATTGCGTCAACAGAAGACTCATCCTTTAATTCACCGAGCGCCTCAAGAACAGAAAAACATACCCATTCTTCATCAACAAGCGCCTTTAAGAGCGAAGGCACAGCCTCTTTATATCCCAACCTGCCCATAGCCTTTGCAGCCGATGCCCTGACATTGGGATTAGTGTCGTATATCAGAGGCAATATCTTCTTTGGACTAACCTGTGTCTTTATATCAGCGAGTATATCAACCGCGAATTTCCTTATATCATCGTCTTTATCCTTAAATAACGGGTAAATAACAGGGATTGCGGGCTGTCCGATGTCCAGAAGAATAACAGCAGCCATGTTCCTCAGGGCAGCCTCATCCCTTAAAAGCGGCAACACCATGTAAGCGGTAATTTCGCCGCCTATGGAAACGAGTGAGCGCATTGCCGCGTCCTGAACACCGCGGCTTTCATCAGTGAGCGCCTTGACCAGCGGATAAACTGCCCTCTCATCCCCTTCTGAAAGACCTGACGCGGCTGATCTTCTCTTTGAGGAATCATGATGTGAAAGGTCATTTATTAATTTCAGGAGCCTTTTTGTATCCATTATATTAGTAATCGTAACTTTTGATGAAATTCTTTAATTTTTATCCAGCGCGTCTCTCACAAACAAAGCCATTTCAGATGTCGTGTAAGGCTTGTGAAGGAAACCGGTTATGCAGGCCTGTTTAAGGCTATCCTCCTCATCAGCCGCGTATCCGCTTGATATTATTACCTTTACATTAGGGTCAAACTCCCTTAATCTGTGAAATGCCTCTATGCCGTTCATTTTCGGCATAATCTTATCCATGATTACAAGGGAAATTTCCGGTGAAAGCTGCTTATAAATATCAATGGCCTCTTTTCCGTCCGTGGCAGTGATAACCTGATATCCAAGTCTTAATAGCATTGATGAACCTATCTCCCTTATAGTCTGTTCATCGTCGACCAGCAGAATAGTTTCCGTGCCTTTAGGAAGTTCTTTTTTAACCACTGTTTCTTGAACACCTGAAGCAATTTTATTCTCTTCTTTCATTACCGGCAAATATATCTTGAATTCGGTTCCAATGCCGGGTTCGCTATAAATACTTATCCATCCGCCGTGATTTTTTACTATGGAATAGGTGACAGCGAGTCCGAGCCCGGTGCCTTTCCCCTTTTCCTTTGTAGTGAAAAACGGTTCGAAAATCCTGTGCCGTATCTTCTCCGGAACTCCATCTCCTGTATCAGACACTGATATGGTTACATACCTTCCCGGATTAGCGGCGACTTCATTGCTGCAGTATTCTTCGTCAGCGTAAAATTCCCTTGTTATTATCTTCAAAACCCCGCCGCCCGGCATCGCGTCCCTTGCGTTTACGATTAAATTCATCAACACCTGAGTAAGCTGGGATGGGTCAGCAAAGACCTGCGGCAATGAGCTTTTAAATGACAGCTTTATCTCTATATTTTCCTCTACCATGCGCCTGAACATTGACAATGAATCCTCAACAACCTGATTTATGTCTAAAGACTTTCTCTGCGGCGGCAATTTCCTTCCAATCAGCAGTATCTGCCTCGTGAGGTCAGCTGCCTTGGCAGCGGTATTTATCACTTTGTTTATCTGCTGCTTTACGTAAGGCTCTGATGACTTTGCCTCTGCAAGCTCTGAATATCCCATAATGCCTGTGAGCATGTTATTAAAGTCGTGAGCTATGCCGGTTGCCATAGTTCCTATTGCCTCCATTTTCTGCGCCTGAAGCAATGACGTCCTGTATTCATCCAGTTCTTTTTCAACAGCCTCCTTCCTCTCGTTGAGCTTTTCCGTCATCAGATTAAATCCATTGGCCAGCATCTCTATCTCGTCATTCGTCTCCAGTCTTATGGACTGTGATAAGTCTCCGTCCGCGACTTTTTTGATCCCGTGGGTCAGGATAGTAAGTGGATTAAGGACAAAGCGGTAAATAATCATATAGAGAAGCGTGGTAAGAATAAACAGGAAGATGCCCATAAACGCCATAACAACATAGGTCTGACGCTGCACATGAAAATCCAGGGGCTGCATGGAAATCCCGATGTCAATCATCCCAAGCACCTTTTCGTCTTTTGTATGGAAATGGCATGACGCAGTATAACAGGATGCGGCATTATAGACAGGCTGCACGATATTAAGTATCCTGTTACCATTATTGCCTGTAATCTGCACCTGGCTTTTTTCTGA
>JBBILM010000009.1:21083-41720 GCA_037444915.1 Nitrospirota bacterium
ACCTGCTCATTTTGAAAAAAACGCGTGGCAGGATACCAGAAAATAAAACTCGCAGCGAGTATAACCGGAACGCTCACAAGCAGGATTTTAGTGAATAAAGAATTTGTAAGTTTAGAAACAAGTGAGTTCATAAATGCCATACTGTATTATCCTTTCTTTATGAGAACTTTATGAAAACATTCATTATCCGCGAGTTTTGATTTCAGTCTGATCAACGCCCTGCTGTGCATCTGGCATACCCTTCCTTCAGTCAGTTTCATAACCCTGCCAATCTCCTTCATTGTCATCTCTTCCCAGTAGTACAGCGAAAGAAGGAGTCTCTCTTTTTCAGAAAGTTGATCTATAAGTTCCGCAAGCATTTCCTTCTTCTTTCTGTCCTCAAGAAGGGAAAGAGGATTCCTCGCGTTAGGATCTGCTATGCACTCAAGGATATCGATATTTTCGTCAAAAGTTGAACTAACGTCAAAATCCTCAAGCCGCAATACAACGGCGCTGTTCGCATCATTGATTGTCCTGTAATATTCATCGAGTGATATATCAAGGGCGGACGCAATCTCCTCGTCTTCAGGAAACCTTCCCAATTCCTTTTCGAGTTCCCTGTGAGCAGTCTTGATAACATTAATCCTGTCCTTTACAGACCGCGGCATCCATTCGTTAGACCTGAGTTCATCAAGCATAGCGCCCTTTATTCTGAACTCCGCAAAAGTCCTGAGTTTGCCTTTAGTATTATCGTATTTTTGGAGGGCATCCATCAATCCCATAATGCCAACGCTTATAAGATCATCTATCGTCAACTGGAGAGGGAGCCTCCACAGCAGCCTGCTGGCAGTATATTTAATAAAGGGGAGAAAATCCCTTATCGTCTGTTCTTTTTCCTCATCGCTTATCTCTGCTTTGTATGTCTGCATACTTTGCTCCTGAAGTTCAAACGCTCAGTTTTCTTTTACAGCCCTGCCTGTCACACAATTACGGCTTTTTCCCTGCCAAGAAGGCTGCCGAGAAAAAGCTGCAAACCGCCCTTTATAACACCCCTGTTGTCATCATTTATCTTTGACGCGATATCTATAAGACTCAAAGACGCGTCGCTGCCCGGGTAAATGTCAACAAATGCCTTTTGCGCCCTGACAGCCTTGTGCACAAATTCGTCAAACGGCAGATAGCCGATATAATCAAGAGAAATGTTCAGGAACTTCTCTGCCGCAAGGGCCAGCCTTCTGTACACCTCAAAACCATCTGATTTATTCCTCGCTGAATTGACAAGGATACTGAAATTCTTTTCCTGATACCGTGTCGAAAGAACCTTTATAAGGGCATAGGCATCGGTAATGGCAGTTGGCTCAGGAGAGGTAACGACTATTATCTCCTGTGAAGCGACACAAAAGAATGCGACATTTCCGGCAATTCCGGCTCCGGTGTCGATTAAAAGGACATCTATATTCGCTGTGTATGAATCAAATTCATTGATAAGCCTCATTCTCTGAAACTCATCGAGGTCGGTTAGCTCCTGAACGCCTGAACTCGCCGGCAAAATCTTTATGCCGTGCGGCCCCTCAACTATTACTTCCTCGAGTGATTTTTCACCGTTAATAACATGCTGGATATTGTGCTTCGGCGCAATATCAAATAGGACATCAATATTGCTCAGCCCAAGGTCAGCATCCAGTATCATAACCTCTTTGCCCTGCTTTCTGAATGCCACCGCGAGGCTCGCCACCACATTGGTCTTGCCAACGCCACCTTTTCCGCTCGTCACTGCTATGGTTCTTATGAACTTATTATTTGCCCTGTTAATCATTATGCCACCCCTGCGTTCAGTATCATATTAGTTAGTTTCTGCCTGTTAGGGAACTCGATGTCATGAGGAACCCTTTGCCCGTTAGTTATATACGCGACCGGTTTTTGAAACAGATTTGACAGACTGTAAATCGAACCAAACTTCACGGCCTCATCCGTCTTCGTAAATGCGATGCAGTCAACAGGTATTGGTTTATAACGCCAAACAGCCTCATACATGAAATCACTATCGCTGTTTGAACTCATAAGCAAATGGGTTTCAATGGGAATGCCAAGCCCGTATATTTCCTTCAGCTCATTTATATAACTTTCGTCCCTGGGATTTCTTCCCGTGGTATCTATAAAAACAATGTCCTTATCCTCATATTTCCTGAGGCTCGCTTCGAGCCCTTTAATATCAGAAGCAATATCAAGGGGGATTCCCATAATCTTTGAATATATCCTTATCTGCTCCGGAGCTCCTATTCTGTACGTATCCAGATTTATCAGCGCAACCCTCCTGTTGTTCTTTATAGCCCTTGCCGAAAGCTTCGCAATTGTGGTTGTTTTTCCGACACCGGTCGGCCCGATCATCATGATAACCTTCTTTGGATTGACATCGTCATAAGTCTTTATGCTGCCTGATATATAATCCGCAATCTCCTTTATATCCGAAGTCCTCTCGCACAAATTCAACGCCAGGTCCTCGCGTATGGACTGCTTTATCAAATGCAGGAAAATCTTCCTTTTCTTTTCAGGCAGGCTTAATTCATATCCTTTGCTCTTCATATCTTCTATCGCAACTTTCAGGCCCTCAAGTTCCTTCTTCATGTCCATTATGGTCTCGGAATATCCCCTGCTGTCCCCGTTATCAGAAGAATCCTTGGGAGCGGGGAAATAATTTGTCCTGCTCAGATTGACTGAAGCGCTTGCCTCGTAATCAATCGCAGCAGTCACTTCAACGCTCGGAATCAAGCCTTTCTGCTCCTCTGAAGAAAGGATTATCGCGTCATTGCCCATCTCCCGCTTAACAAGCGCCATGGCTTCCCTGAAATTTTTCGCCTGAAATTTTTTAATCTTCATACTTCACCACCCCAATCGTATATAATTTTGCTGCCGATGATATCTCCGCAGTAGAAAGCACTACAACCGATGGCATGAATTTTTCGGTAAGCTTTCTTAAAAAACGCCTTATTGAGACCGAGCACAGGATTATCGGCTGATAGTTGCCAAGCTGGTTTTCTTTCAGTACATTATCTATGCCCCTTACTATCCTGCTGACGGTCTCAGGGTTAATTGCCGCGCCTGCTTCAACTGTTTGCGCCAGCATCCTTTCGAGTTTGGGATCGAGTGTCAGCACCGCGATGCTGCCGTCCTGATTAAGATATTGCCTTGTTATATATCTCACAAGGGAGTGCCTGACATACTCAGTAAGAAGCTCGACATCTTTAACCACAGGGGCATAATCCAAAAGCGTCTCCAGTATTGTAACCATGTCGTTTATAGGCACACGCTCACGGAGAAGGTTTTGAAGCACTCTCTGGATGCCTCCCAATGTCATATGGGATGGCACAAGTTCATCAACGATCTTTGGATAGTTTCTCGAAATATTATCCAGAATCCTCTGCACCTCCGGCCTTGTCATCAATTCCCACCCGTGCTTTCTTATCAATTCTGTCAGATGTGTCGCAACTACGGTTGCCGGGTCAACAACCATGTATCCTGAAATCTGAGCCTGTTCAACATCTTTCTCTTCTATCCAGAAGGCAGGCAGGCCAAAGGCAGGATCAGTTGTTGGTATGCCCTCTATTTTTTCAGCGCCCTCTGATGTAACGGCAAGGTAATGATCGGTCATTGTCTCGCCCCGGGCTATTTCAATGCCCCTGATGTAAAAAGCGTATTCATGCGGCCTTAGCTGCAGATTATCCCTTATATGAATGGGCGGAACAACAAAGCCGGTCTCTGTTGCAAGCTGCCTTCTCATGGCCTTTACCTTTGAAAGCAGGTCTACAGCGCCGCCTTCCACCAAAGGTATCAGACCATAACCTATCTCGAGTGATAATGGGTCTGACTCTATAAATGATTCCATCTTCGGCTCTTCAGGCAGGCGCTCAGGCTTTTCTTCTGCCTCTACCTGAGCAGGAGATTTATGAAGCGCGTAGCCAAGACCGCCGGTTGCGGCAGCAATCAACAGAAAAGGGACATGCGGTAGTCCGGGGATAAGCCCGAAGAAAAATAATATGCCTGCTGCCGTGATTATCGCCTTTGGATTCAGAAGCAATTGTCGTGTAATATCTTTCCCGAGGTCTGATTCTGTGCCGGCCCTGGTTACAACTATACCAGCAGCAGTAGATACAAGTATCGCCGGTATCTGGGAGACAAGGCCGTCGCCTATGGTCAGAATTGTAAATGTACCGGCTGCGTCAGATACTGGCATCTTATACTGGAAAATGCCTATAAGAAGGCCGCCGATAATATTAATGGCTGTAATAATCAGAGCAGCAATAGCATCTCCGCGGACGAATTTTGAGGCTCCGTCCATGGCCCCGTAAAAATCAGCCTCCTGAGCTATAACCGCCCTTCTATTTTTTGCCTCATTGTCATCGATAAGCCCTGCATTAAGGTCGGCATCTATTGCCATCTGCTTGCCCGGCATTGCATCGAGGGTAAATCTTGCGGCGACTTCAGCAATCCTGCCCGCGCCTTTTGTTATAACTACAAAGTTTACGACCACGAGAATGAGAAACATGATAAAGCCTACCGCGTAATTCCCTCCAACAACGAAGCTCCCGAAGGACATAATTACATAACCGGCAGCATCCACACCTTCATTACCCTTCAGCAGGATAAGCCTTGTAGCGGCTATATTCAGCGCGAGCCTGAACAGCGTTGTCATAAGCAGCAGGGACGGAAATATCGAGAAGTCAAGCGGCTTCTGAACATATATTGCCGTTATCAGGATCATTATGGATAGGGCAATCGATATGGATAATAATATGTCGAGAAGCAGTGGATGAAGCGGCAGCAGCATCACTCCGAGTATCGCAACTACACCTACGGCGATCACAACATCACTTCTTTTTTGTAAAATGTAAAGTAAATTCATGCTGCTCCCTTCAGTTTATATATGTACGCAAGAAGCTTAGCAACAGCCTTATACAACTCCTGAGGTATATATGAACCGATATCGAGTTTGAAGAGGGCTCGCGCAAGCGGCTTGTCTTCAACAACAGGGATTTTATTTTCAGAAGCTATCTCCCTTATCCTTTGGGCCATAAATCCCGCGCCCTTGGCAATAACCTTTGGCGCCTCCATTTTCTTGTCTTCATATACAAGTGCGACCGCAAGGTGCGTTGGGTTTGTTATTACGACAGTCGCCTTGGGAACTTCCTGCATCATCCGCCTGCGGGCCATATCCCTTTGAATGCTCTTTATCCTTGCCTTCAGCAATGGATCTCCCTCGGTCTCTTTCTGTTCCTCTTTGAGTTCCTTAACGCTCATCCTCAATGACCTCTCAAACTGCCATTTCTGCATCAGAAAATCTATTATTGCTATTACAAAAAAGCAGAAAAATCCGTATAATACTGCCTTAAACAGAAGATTTCCGGCTGTTTGAGCTATGTCATTAATGCCCAATCCGGCGAGAGCCGGAAGGACTTGAAGGTCTTTCTTTATCACGTAGTAAAACAAATAAGCCCCTATCGAAAACTTCAAAAGATTCTTCAGAAAATCCATGAGTCCGTTCATGGAAAAAATCCTCTGCAGTCCTTTTACTGGATTCACTGCCTCGAGTTTAAGCTTAAGTGGTTTAAGGACAATGCCTCCCTGTGCAATGCCTCCTGCAATCGCAAAGAAAAACGCCGCACCTAAAAACGGTAAAAGCATTATTACGCTCTCTGTGGAAGCAGCGCGAAATACTGTAAAAGGATCCCTGCCATATTGAAGACCGAGCAGCTTTCCTGACAGATTAGAAATATTTTCGATGAAATTCCGGCCCGCAAAATATATAATCATAAGCAGTCCGCCTGCAGCGCTGAATGAAACAAGGTCCTTGCTCCTGGCAATCTGTCCCTGTTCCCTTGCCTTTTGACGCCTTCGCGGCGTCGCTTGTTCGGTTCTTTCTTCGTTTCTGTCTTCGTTGTTTTCAGGCATGGCTTCTCCTTATCCCCTCGCCAGTTCAATAATCCTGAACATGTTGTTCCTGATGTCGCCAAAGTTTGCCGAAAAAACATATATAAAAACCGGCAGGCTGATGAGCATTATCAGGAATCCCACAAAAATGTATATGGGAAAACTTACAAAGAAAATATTAATCTGCGGAACTGCCTTGTATATCAATCCGAGGAGGAGGTTAGAGACAAGCACGCCAACCACCACAGGAGCGCTGAATTTAAGCGCTAAAATAAAAAGCGTTCCGCCGCCTTCAACTATCCTTCTTAAAATGAGATCTTTCATGTCAATATTGCCTACTGGTATCCACTCATAGCTTTTTACAAATATATATATAAGGTCGTGATGCGCGTCCATTGATAGAAGCATGAGCATCGCTATAATGCCGTAAAAGCGCGCAACCTCTGTTGATTGCCCCATTTCAGGATTGAACGTAGTCGCTAAGGATAATCCCATGGTATTGCTCATAAGCTGTCCTGATGTCTCAACAGCAAAGAGGATAACCCTCATTGCGCCGCCAAGAACTATGCCGAACATCACCTCTCTCATCACAAGAAGCGGTATTGACATATCTTTGGCGTCAATCTGCACGATTGGCGTGAGCATTAAAGATATTGCGATGGCAAGCCCTATCTTGTACATTGACGGGAAGTTTTTGCCTCCGAAAAAAGGCAAAAGGCTCATAAAAATACTCGCCCTCAGCAGGATAAGAAGAAAATTCGGCAGATATTGAGAATAAATATCCATGTTCATTTTATGTACACCGGTATGTTTTCCAGCAGATTTGTTGTAAAAGACGCAAGAATGCTTGCCATCCACGGCAAAAGCAAAAATATGCAAACAAAAACAGCTATTATCTTTGGAACGAACGTAAGCGTGAACTCCTGAATCTGGGTTATGGCCTGAAAGAAACTGATGATAAGGCCCACAAAAAGGCTCGTAAACAATACAGGCCCTGATACAAGCAGTATGGTTTTAAAACCCTCTCCTGAAATCTCCTTGACCATATCTACTGTCATTGAAAACTCCTCGCAATTGAGCCTATGACAAGATTCCACCCGTCAACCAGCACGAATAAAAGCAATTTGAAAGGAAGTGATATCATGACCGGAGGCAGCATCATCATTCCCATGGAAAGCAGAATGCTCGAAACAGCCATGTCAATAATAAGAAACGGGATAAATATCAGAAACCCTATTTCAAAGGCTGTTTTCAGCTCGCTTATGGCAAACGCAGGCACAACAATCTTTAATGGCAGATCCACTGGCGCAGCAGGCGCTTCATTATTGGACAATTTTAAAAACAGGGCTATATCCTTCTCCCTTGTCTGTTTAAGCATGAAATTCTTTAGCGGTTTTTCAGCCCTCTTCACCGCTTCTGCCATGGTTATCTGTTTTTCGATATACGGATTAAAGGAGTCCTTGGTTATCGCGTCAACAACCGGGGACATAATAAATAGTGTTAAAAAAAGCGAAAGACCTATTATTACCGTATTTGGCGGTATCTGCTGGCCGCCAAGAGCCTGCCTTAAAAAAGACAGGATAACAACAATGCGCGTGAATGATGTAAACATGACGAGTATCGCCGGCAAAAGCGACAGGAAACTAATGATCAGAAATACTGACAGTACAGGATTGTTCATATCAATTGCGTTGTTCACTAAATTTCCTCTTTTATCCTTCTTATTTTCTTTACGCGTTCCGCGATACTGCCGAAATTGCTTGCAGTCTCGGTCTCTTCTATCTCGATAGACTTTTCATCGAGTTTTCTGAGGAGTTTGAAATCCGTTGGTGTAATTCCAAGGATTAGAACCTCTCCTCCGATTTTCAGTGCAGCCACGCCCATTTTCTGGCCCAGCGACTGATAGGCGATCAGATTCAATATGCCTATGTTTTTCCTTCTCTTTTTATAGAGCAGCGCAACAGCGAAGATAAGGAATAATACAAAGGCGAGCGCAATGCCTGTCTGAATAATTATCTCTGTCATTTCAACTGCCTTAACCTTTCCATGGGGCTGATTATATCCGTGAGTCTGACCCCGAATTTCTCGTTAATTACGACAACTTCTCCCCTTGCTATAAGCCTGTTATTGACAAGCACTTCCATTGGTTCGCCCGCAAGTTTCGCGAGCTCCAGAACCGAGCCCTGTCCGAGCTGAAGCAGGTCCTTTATAAGCATCTTTGACCTGCCCAGTTCCACTGTAACCTCTAATGGGATATCAAGCAGGAAATCTATATCCCTTGCATTATTGGACCTTTTTTCATCGCTGAACTCCTCGAATTTTGGCTCCTGAGTTTCTAATGCTTCTTCATTCATCGATATTCTCCTCTCCTTTCTTGCTAATAAATGCTCGTTATCTTAATAGCCTGATTTCCCCTGCTTAAACCAGGCGTCCCGGTAAATTTAGGTATGCCTTCTATCTTGATTAAGAGTTCATCCGAAATCGCCTTGCCAAGATTTATCACATAGCCAACTTCGAGGTTCATCATGTCATGCACAGTAAGCTCTGTCTTGCCAAGCTCCGCTGTTACATTTACATATGACTCGGACAGCATTTCCTTAAGCAGGGATACCCATCGCTGGTCAACGTCAAACTTTTCACCTTTTATACCTGAGCATAATTTGTCCTTAATAGGCTCGATCATTGAATATGGTATGCAGAAGAAAATCTTCCCAAGAAAGTCTTCTATCTCAACGTGGAGTTCTATTTTTATGACAACCTCTGTAGGAGTAACTATTGTCACAAACTGGGGATTCATTTCTGAACCCGTATGCTCAGGCTGAATAGGAAATACACCTTCCCACGCCTCCCCAAGGTTCTTTAAACCCATGGTAACGACCTTTTTAATTATCCTCTGCTCTATTGGCGTGAAATATCTGCCTTCTGACTTCACATGTTTTGCCGATGACGCCCCAAAGAAATACTCTATGAACGCAAACACCATGGGAGCTTCAATAACAAAAAGGGCATTTCCTTTAAGAGGTTCCATCTTAAAGATATTTATGCTGGATGGAAGGGGTATGGTCTTCATGAAATCGCTGAATTTAGTCAGCTCCATAGTATGAATGTGAATATCAATAAACTTCATAATAATCGAGGAGATGGAGTCTCTGAAAAACCTCGAGAATCTCTCATTGATCATCTCAAGCCCGGGCATCCTGCCGCGGATAACGCGGTCCTGGCTCGTCAGGTCAAATGTGCGCGCTCCCTCTGTTTCAGGCGCACTCGCGCTTTCTGTCTCTATGTCGCCGAGTTCAACGCCTTTTAGCAGGGCATCAACTTCATCCTGTGATAAAACTTTTTCGTTCATTGCATTACAAAGTCCGTAAAATAGAGGTTTTTAACAATGTCTTTTCCTATCGCATGGTTAGTTCTTAATAGCAATTCATCCTTAAGCTGGAATTTACCCTCAGGCCCTGATACGGATTCAGCAGATTTGCTGCTTAACAAGGTAATAATGGTATCCCTTATATGAGCTGTCTTGCCTTTAACAAGTTCCTCATGGGTGATATCAGCAAGCTCAATCTGAATGGACACCTTCAGATACCTGCCCTGATCCGTCATATTAACTACAAATGGATCTAACTGTAATAGCACAGTTTTTTCCATCTTTTCCGGGGCTTCTTCCTTTGTGTCCTTTGACTTAAAGAAAAAGGTATAGCCCGCGAAACCACCGGCAAGCGCCAAAATTACAACGCCAATAATGATTATCAGCATTTTTTTTGATCCCTTTTTTGGCTGTTCAGGCTGCGCATCCTGTACTGCCTGCGTTTCTTCTGCCATTTTATTACCTCCTTATCAAGATTTTCGCAATCAACATTGAGTATTATCAAGTATCGTGCCAGTTTATATATAACTGTTTTTAAAGGTTTTTTTGATAATTAATGCCTTTAAATAAGGTCAAATTAATGACAGATGGCAGTATTTTTGTCAGGGTATGATTAAACCCGAAACTGCGATTCATGTGTAATGTCAAAAAAATACCCCCTCCTGTGTAACAACAGGCGGGGGTATTGCGATACGGCTTTCAAGCCTGCTATCTCTTCAGATTTATCATCTCCTGAAAAAGTTCATCAGTTGTGGTAATTATCCTTGAATTAGCCTGAAATCCCCTCTGGGCAGATATCATCCTTACGAACTCTTCGGCAACATCCACGTTGCTCAATTCAAGGGAATTGGATAAAACTCTCCCGAGTCCGGATTTATTAGGCGTTCCAATTGTCGCTATGCCTGATTCATAGGATTCTGAGTACAGGTTCCTTCCGAACTTGGTAAGCTGGGTAGGAGCCATAAACTTCGCAACAGCGAGCTGCGCGATAGGCTTGATCTGGCCATTGGTGAATATGCCGGATATCACGCCTTCCTGTGACACTGCCAAACCTTTAAGTGTGCCTGCCGGGAATCCATCCTGACTCTGGAATATTGTTGCCGACTCAGAGGCAAGCTGAGTAAAGTTCAGGAAATTTAGATTTATTTCCTGGTTGGCAGTAGCGCCGCCGCCAAAATTAAACACCTCTGATACTGTAGTTCCTGTAGCTGAACCTGTGCTTGATGTAAGATTTACAAGAGCGCCTGTGCTGTCAAAATCCATGGCGCCTGACGCCTGAATTTCAGTAACACCGCTCGCTGAATCAGCATCGTTTACTACTGCGTTCCACTGCCATGTATTTCCTGCTGTTTTTGTAAAGTATAAGGTGAGGTTTCTCGAATTTCCGAGTGAGTCATACACAGGTACAACGCTCGAAAAATGATATGAATTTGGGTCTATGTCGCCATCAACTCCGTCATTATTAAAATCAATATCAAAGCCGGTCGGCACTTCGGTCAGCCTCGCGTCAATATTTGCCGAAATATTGATGTTTCCGGTGGATTCAGTAGAATTATTAAATGCCGACACATCTATGTTGCCGAGTATGCCTGTAAGCTGCCCTGCCGGTGTATAGCCGTATCCCTGCACCCTCATGCCATCAGCATTGACAAGCAACCCGTCTTTGTTGATGGTGAACTGCCCAACCCGCGTGTAATAAGCGCCTGAATTATCCCTGACAACGAAAAAGCCATCGCCGTCAATTGCCATATCAAGGGCGCTTCCAGTACTCTCAAAAGATCCCTGAGTAAAAAGAGGTGAAATATCGCTCATTAATACTCCTCTTCCAACCTGCGAACTGCTTGTGCCGCTAGCCAATGTCTGGCTCATTACGTCGCCAAAGGTTACCCTATTTGACTTAAAACCTATTGTGTTCAGATTTGCGATATTATCTCCTATAACCGAGAGAGCTATACCGCTTGCCTTCATTCCGCTGACTCCTGTGAAAAGTGATGTTAACATCTTCTAATACCTCCTTATTGATTTGTGTGTATTTCCTTTACCTGATTGAGCGCGATCCGCGACCCATTCTCAAGCATCAGATATGTGATACTGTTATCAAAGGCGAGTCCTTCTACCTTGCTGACAACATTATCAGTTGTTTTTACATATTTACCTATTAAACCTGTAGCCATGCCATTGTTAAGAGACTGTTGAAAAGCGATCAACCGTTCAACATTGTTATTCATGTTAAACAGTTGTTCAAGGGAGCTGAACTGCGCGAGTTGAGAAGTGAAATCAGTGCTGTCCATTGGCTTTAACGGGTCCTGATACTTTAACTGGTTAGTAAAGAGCCTGAGAAACTCATCTTTTCCAAGCGTCTTTGCCGTCATTGCTATATTCATTATCTCCTCCTTTCTAAACAACTATGTTTACTTTACTGCTTCTTCCGGTATTATTCGTTGAAGAAACGGCCTTTACTTCCTTATCTTCTTTGTTAAATACGATCTTTTTTTCACCAGATTCACTGTTCATGCCTCCCTTTTTATCTCTGAGAAAGACCGAAAAACCTCCTATATTAATCCCTTCTTTTGCGAGCGCATCCATGATGCCCTGAAGATTATTTTCAATAAGCTCTTTTCCAATCGGATCAGACGCGCCAATATAAGCATTTATCACGCCTTTGGCAGAGACCATCTCTATTTCGAGTTTTCCGATTCCATCAGGCTGCAAAGTCAATTCTATTGACGCATCTCCTTTTTGAACCAGGCTGAATCTAAGATCTCCGACATTGATATTTTTTGGCAGGTCAATAACACGATCTGCAGAAGTCAAAAAATTCGAAACAGGTCTCTCAGATAAATACAGGTTTGCGCTCATATGCGCTTTATCTAAATGCTTTGAAGACGCTTCGTCAATAGGGTTTTTCACAATAGAATCTTCTAAAGATGGTTTGTGATAAACAGGTTTCTCATCCTGAATAAAAAGATCATCGGAACTTAAAGAATAAGCGGTTTGAGTCAGGGAACTCCTGTTGTCAGAAGCTGTTTCGCCATGATTCTCCATTGTTTTAGTCGCCAAAACCGGCCTTATAGCGGTTGCCGCATCATCCATAGAGTTTGGCGCAATTGTTGCCTGTTGCCCGGCATTGCTAAGTATTGTTTGCTCAGAAGATGCCTTTATGCTGTCTTTCCCAGTTGAATGTGAAATAATCTCACCATCCAAACTGCCAAATTCACTTCTGTTAGGAAGATTATTCATCAACCTCTCCACCTTTTGAAAAAGGTCATCAGAAGAAGTGTTTTTATTAACCTGTATATCTCCTTCAGCCATAAGCGTATCATCAGCCGGAATGTTTAACATTGAAACTGCTTTGTTGTGTGCTATATGATTAGGTTTATCCGAAGCAGCCTGAGATTGCATCAAGATTCTATTGTCTTTATCATTAGATGCCACACTAATTTGCGATGTTATTGTCTCTAAAGCAGGCTTCACTGACGATAAAACCTCTGATACTGTCTTTGAATCTATCATTGAAGATTGCCTGATATTAGCAGATATTGTTTGCTCAGAAGATGCCTTTATGCTGTCTTTCCCAGCAGAATGTGAAATAATCTCAGATTGCGTGGTTTGTCCAGAAATTGCCTTTAATAAGTTAATACCTTGCAAACCGGCATCCTGCGCTTCGTTTCTCTTTATTCCCGCTTCCAGTCCAATATTTTTAATATCCGTGATGAATTGCGTAGTAGTCTCTGCAGGGGCAAGCTTTACTGAAATAACATTTCCGTTGCCCATTGCGTCTTCATCAGAAATGCGCCCGCCCCGGTCTCCTGCCAAAAGACTGCCGGTCATTTTTTGAAGATTAATTTCTGTATTAACAAGATGGATATTGGCCGCAGCTAAAACACCATGGTTTGCACCTGCTGCTTCAGAAGACTCGGGGCTATTCTTTTGTTCATTTGATGCGAGACCAGATTCGCTGTCCTGCTGAAAGATTAATGTCGTACCTTTATCAGATAAATCTGCATGAACATTATTAAGCATAGCGCTCATCAGTTCGGCAAATACATTTCCTTTAGAACCCTGCTGTTCATGCGCATTGATACCGCTGTCAATCTGCGGGATAGCTGTTTTAAAATTAATGGTGTTTTCCGATTCCATTGGCATAATAAGATTCGCGATATTCATGCGTAATTAATATCAAAATTCATGCCATATATAAAAAACGGCTGAATGCAGGAATTTACTAAGATTTTTAAGGTTTAATTCAGTTTATCAGCGTGAGAAACAGTGAAATAATTTCACTTGGTAGGAAATTTTTTCGTAGCATTCACCATGCCCATGGATATGGAAGCAGCCTTTGAAGGCTCCATGGCTGCTATAACTGCGCCGGCCTTTTTTGTCTTCATTTTCGAAATGATCCTGACAGCCGTAGTTTCATCAATAGATGAGAGCCTGATAGCCGCCTCTTCATTGGGCATGGCCTCGTAAGTCTTTACAAGGTGATCTATTCTTTCATTTTTTTGAGCATCCAATGTCTTTATAGCATCTTCTATCTTATCAAGCAGTTTATTGTACTCAGCTATTCTCTCATCCACATCTTTTTTAATCGCGTTCAGCCTTGCTTCCTCCCTCTTCAGCGCTTCTTCCTTTTCTGACAATTCAATTTTCTTTTTCTCCAGGAATTTAACCAGGTCATCCTGCGCAGAAACAAACTGAGGAAATACGCAGCCATAAGCAAGAAGTAAAACTCCGAAAAAAACAAAGGCTCGCAGCAAAATGCCGCGCCGCGCCCTTCCTTTTAATACATTGTCTAAGTTTAAATAAGAGTATTCCATCAGTATTTCATCTTTGCAAGAAACATGAAATCCATTTCTTTCTGTTCCGAAATGTCTTTTTCCTTGATGTCCCTGGCAACTATGCCGTCCCTTAATGTTTCAAAAACCCTTTTTTCTTTGTATGCCTCGATAAGCTCATTTTGTCTTATGTTAAGCTCTTTATGCCTTTCTGATATCTCCTTCTTCTTCGCGGACATCTCGTTATTCAACTGGCTGAAATAGTTGTAAAAAAGCCCTATTTCATCTATACTGGCTGTTCCTGATTTCTGTTTTTGATGAAATACCTCTGTTGTCTCGATAAATTTTTTTTCGAGCGAACTCAGCTTGTCCTCTGCTTTGTTTATCAAGCTTGTTATCTTTTTAACCTCGAGTTCTGCCTGTTCCTTTTTGTGCTCTTTAATCTGCAGGATTTTTGAGACTGTCTGTATTTTGCTCATCGTGAACTCCGTTCTTTACGAATCTTTTTAATTAATAATTCCTGCCATAAAAGCCAACCTACTCTCAATACAGCTTGATTTTATAGGCTCATTGTTCGGCAGCCTGATCAAAAATAAAGTATAGACCCTGCAGGCTATCGGCAAAGTCCCTCCTATCATTGATTCCCTGCCTCATGTAAACGCGCAATTTATCAATCATCTTTAAAGCATAATCCACTTTCGGATTAGAACCCGGCTTATATGCGCCAAGGTTGATCATGTCCTCCAGTTTTTTATAAGTCGCGAGCACCTCTATAAATTTACCCGCGTATTCCCTATGCCTTGAATCAGCAATATCATTCATAACCCTGCTGATAGATTTTGGGACATCGATCGCAGGATAATGGTTTTCCATGGCAAGCTCCCTCGAAAGCACAATATGACCATCCAGTATAGATCTCGCGGCATCCGCAACAGGTTCGGTAAGATCATCTCCTTCAACAAGAACCGTGTAAAGTCCGGTTATACTGCCCTCTCCTTCAGATGTGCCGACCCGTTCAAGAAGTTTGGGCAGCAAGGCAAAAACTGACGGCGTATATCCCTTTGACGCAGGTGGTTCACCTGCGGCCAGCCCTATCTCCCTCTGAGCCATCGCAACACGGGTGAGTGAATCCATCAGCAGAAGCACATCATTACCCATGTTCCTGAAGTATTCGGCTATAGCAGTCGCAGTAAAAGCCCCTCTTATCTTAGCAAGAGGGGGCTGCTCGGATGTGGATACTATGACAACGGATTTTTTCAGTCCATCCTCCCCAAGATCCCTTTCTATAAATTCCCTTACTTCCCTGCCTCTTTCACCTATAAGGGCTATTACATTAACCTGCGCTTCCGTGTATCTGGCAATCATGCCTAAAAGCACGCTCTTTCCAACTCCGCTGCCTGCCATGATGCCAAGCCGCTGTCCTTTGCCGCAGGTCAATAGCCCATTTATCGCCCTTATGCCAAGGTCTATCGGCTGCTGAATCCTTTGTCTTTTAATAGGATTTGGAGAATAAGAAAAAAGAGGGAAATCCATGCCGCGTATCGGCCCCTTGCCGTCTATGGGATTTCCGCTGTCATCGATAATCCTGCCCACAAGTTCATGTCCCACCTTAACCGATACCCTCTTTCCAATCGAAAGCACCCTGCTGCCTGGCTTTATTCCTGAAATGTCTCCAATAGCCATTAGCAGAACCTTGCCGTCTTTAAAGCCCACAACCTCTGCATTTATGACCTGCTCGTCCTGACTATATATTTTACATGCCTCTCCAATGCCCACTTTCAACCCGGTGGCCTTAATGATAATTCCGGTGATTTCATCGATTTTGCCGTATACCCTGAGCGGCGCGGTCTCATCAACCGCCCTTATATGCTGAGAAAGGTCAATTGCTGCCAATTTCACCACCTATATCCTCTATAACATTTGTTATCTGAACATCTATATCCGTTACGACCTCATCAACATGTCCCATTACGACAGGTCCGGTTGCGGACGCGGATGGATCAACATCAAAAACAATATCAGGATAAAGCTCGAGCAATTCAGGCTTGAGTTTCATGAACAAATCATAAAGCGAGGGATTAATCTTAATGGTTATCCTTCCGGTTCTCTCAATCCTCCTCATGGCCTCTTTCACAATAGTTACGATAACCTCCGGCCTTACGGTCAGCTCCTCGATAATAATCTTCTTTGCGATAGCGGATGCAAGTTCGAGCATCTGGGGCTCTATCTCTTTTATCAACCCATCCCTTATTGAGATAATATTTTTTATAATGTCCTCTATCCTGTTAAGAGACACTGCTGCTTTTTGTTCGGCCATTTCAAGCCCTGCGCTTTCACCCGCAGAATATCCCCTCTCATAGGCTTCTCTCTCGATTTCAGCTATCCTTTGCCGTAAATAAGCAGGGTCATCCTCCAGTCCTTTTTGTTTTTTTGGGTTATCAAGAGCGGGCATGCAATACAGTACAGATTCAGTTCCTTTTATAATCCTGTTATTAAACAACAAAATTATCACCTCCCCTGCCCCCGAGTACTATCTTGCCCTCCTCTTCAAGTTTTCTCGCTACTTTAACAATACTCTGTTGCGCCTTCTCAACATCTGAAACCTTAACAGGGCCTTTCAGCTCCATGTCTTCCTTCAGGATTTGCGCTGCCCTTTGCGACATATTTCTGAATATCTTATCCTTTAAATTATCAGTAGCTGACTTTAACGCGACTGACAGGTCTTCCGAGCTTATTTCTTTAAGAAGCATCTGAATACCCCTGTCATCCACATTTTCGAGGTCGTCAAATACGAACATGAACTGGCGGATTGAGTCAGCAAGCAAATTATTCTGTATCTCGATATTATCCAAAATCATACCCTCGGTTGATCTGTCGCATTGGTTGAGAATCTCGGCAACAGTCTTAATGCCTCCGAGTTTTTTCCCTCTGTTCTTGTTAATGTCAAGATGCCCCCTCAAAACATCCTCAAGTTCTTCTATGGCATTTGCAGGAATGCGCTCTGTCGCGGCTATACGCATCGAGATATCCGCCTTTAATGAGTCAGGCAGTTTAGCCAATACTTCTGCGGCATGAGAAGGCTCAAGAAGGCAAAGCACGAGGGCTATTGTCTGCGGGTGCTCGGTTACGAGAAAATTTGAAAGCGTCTCTGAGTCGACCCATTTCAGGGAATCTATCGTATTATCCATGGACGCCATCTCCAATATCCTGGTTGCATTATCTTCACCAAGCCCTTTTGACAATATCTTCTTGACGTAATCGCCGCCTCCTACATGCATGTCTCCCTTTGCGAGCTTGAATGAAAATTCGCTGAAAACATGCTCCATATCGGCTTTTTTAATTGTTCCTATTCTCGTCATGTGAGAGGTGATTTTGCTGATATCACGGATGTCAAGATTTTTAAATATCTCCACGGCTACGTCTTCGCCAATGGCTGTCAAAAAAATAGCCGCTTTTTCATGTCCGCTATACGCCATTTATCTCTCCTCCAGCCATCCCTTAATTATTTTGGCTGCCTGTTCAGGATTGTTTTTTGACCATTGAATTACCTCTGCCTGCACAGTTTTATCCGGTATCGCCTTAGCCCTTCCTCCATCTTCAATCTGTCCGTCTGCGCCTCTGGCAGCAGAAACAGGCATACGCTGAACCATGGGCTGTGGCGCCAAAGTCTTAATCAAAGGCTTCAATACAAGAAGAAAAAAGAAGAGCAACGCGACAAGAGGAACAGCATATTTCGCAACTGTAATTATAACCGGAAGGTATTGAGCTGACGTCTCTCCGAACTCCTCTTCAGCAACAGGCTCAAACGCCATATTCAAAACCCTGACCTCGTCTCCTCTTTCCTCGCTGAAGCCAACTGCCTTTTTAACAAGATCCTCGTAATGCCTTATATCTTCTTCTGCCCTCGGCTCATACTTTTTTTCCTTTGAATCCTTTCCTTCCTTATAAATGCCGTCAACTATAACAGCAACCGACAATCTCTTTATATCGCCGGTAGAACTTATTACATGACTCGTGACCTTGCTGATTTCATAGTTGATCGTCTCGTTCTGCTTTTGTGAGCCTGACTGGGATGATGGGCCTGCTGTACCTGTTCTGCCCGGCAGGTTTGACGCAACTCCTGGAACTCCACCGCCGCTTCCGACATTTGATTTTTCGATTGTCTTCTGTTCGCTCCTTACAACCTGACCATCAGGGTCAAATCTCTCTTCGCGTTTTTCAACCTTCGTAAAGTCGATACTTGCGGAAACCTTTGCCCTGATCTTATTTTTGCCCACGATTGGTTCAAGAATTCCCAAAACCCGTGATTCGATATCCTTTTCATAATTTTTTTGATACTCAAGCTGGCTGCTGCTAAGGCCGACTATCTCATCCGAATGCCTTGTAAGCATCTCTCCCCGGCTGTCTATAACAGTAATATCACGCGGCTGCAATCCTTCAACACTGCTCGAAACAAGGTGGGTTATTCCCTGCACCTGACTCTGAGAAAGCATGCTTCCGGACTTCAATTTGACGAGCACTGATGCGCTCGGTTTATTCTGTTCCTGCATAAACAGCGATTTTTCAGGCAAGGCGAGATGCACCCTGCTCTGCTCAACCTCTGCAAGAGATGTTATGGTTCTTGCGAGCTCGCCCTGTAATGCCCTCTTATAATTTAATTTCTGGACAAAATCGGTAGTTGTGAAATCTGTCTTATCAAACAGCTCAAAGCCTATACCCCCCCCATGCGGAAGCCCCTGAGAAGCGAGTTGAAGCCTGAGATCATACACCTTGTCAGATGGCACCTGAATGCTTCCAGCCTCAAGCCTGTAGGGTATTTTAAGTTCCTTCAGCTTTTGCACGATTGTTCCAGCATCACCTTCAGTGAGATTGGAGTAAAGAACCTGATAATCAGCCTTTTGCGTCCATGCAAAAAAGAGAATGACGCCTGCAATGGACATTATCACAATTGATGCCAGTATCATCTTATTTTTTAGAGGCATTTGTTTTACTTTTTCAATCATATTCGTATCAGTCATATTCTCCCCTGCATTAACCTATCAATTTAATCATATTCAGGACGTCAAAATACTGTCAGGTTGTTTTTAGTTTATTTAAACCTGCATCCTCATAACCTCTTCATAAGCGCTTAGCAATTTGTTACGCACCTCAACCATAAGCTGAAATGACATATCAGCCTTTTCCATAGCGATTATTGCCTGAGTCACGTCTCCGCCTGATGCGAGCTCTTTTATGGCGGTTTCAGCCTCGTTCTGCATTTCAGCGACCTTGCCTACGGCATCCTTCAGTATCACGTCAAAGCCTCCCTCGATATTCTTTTGAGCGGCCTTCACCTGAAGAGGGTCATTACCAATACCTATTCCGTTAATTCTGATGTCTGACATTGCTACCTCCCTATCTCAAGGGTCTTTAAATACATTCCTTTTGACATGTTAAATGTGGAAACGCTTGCCTCATAAGCCCTCGTTGCCATCATCATGTTAACCATTTCTTCTATGATATTAATATTTGGCATCGCAACATAGCCATCCTTGTCAGCGTCAGGATGCGCCGGCTCATATATCATTAATGGAGGCGTTGTATCTTCCACTACATCAACAACCTGAACGCCCTCGAGTCCACTCGTCCCTGCAGTTCCGGGATTGTCTTCCAAAAGCAGCGATGAAAATACTATATCTTTCTTCTTATACGGCCCTCCCGATTCAGTCCTGGTAGAATGTACATTAGCCATATTTGAAGCAATAATATTCATCCGCATTCTCTGACTGTGAAGCGCTGACGCGCTAACCTTAAACACACCAAAAGTATTCATATATTACCTCCCGATTATCGCAGTCCTGAACATTCTTATTTTAGATGACAGAAGTCTTACGCCTGCCTGATGAAGCAGTCCGTTTTCTGTCATCTTTGCTATTTCCATATCTAATTCAACATTGTTCCTGTCGCCCCATGAATTGGTATCCTGCTCAACTATTTTTGCGCCCGCGTCTTTCGCATTGCCAGACGGATTAATATGATGGGCATCCGTTGTTCTCAGGTTTAATACAGCATCATCAAATAAACCCTTAAAATCAACATCTTTAGCAGTGTAATTAGGCGTATCGCTGTTTGCTATGTTGGAAGATATGACTTTATGCCGGTAGTTAGTAATGTGCAGTAATCTTTCAAGCTTATTAAATCCGTTGTCCATCTATACTCCTCTTGGCGTCAATAATTTGAACAATTCATATCAATACAACATATATATACAATAACCGTGCCAAAAAATAATGAACCTCCCCGCAGTAAGCTAAGGCAACCCTGCAGCAAGCTACAGGGAATTACAAGTTAAATCATGATGAGGGATTTGCATGAAGATATCACTAAAAGGATTCCATGTAAGCCGGAATGACTGATAAGGGATTTTAACCTCGGAAATCCCTAAAGCTCCTAAAAAATGACTCTAAGCAGGAAAAATTTTCCCATATTCATTTAATTTATTCCTTATAGTTCTCACGCTCACGCCGAGTTCCTTTGCAGCCTTTGTCTTATTGCCGTTAAAATTCTTAAGTGTTTTCAATATAAGATCCTTCTCCATCTCTTTTAATCCAC
>JBBILM010000010.1:0-37150 GCA_037444915.1 Nitrospirota bacterium
AATTTTATCCCTCGCCTCCTGCACCCTGTTTTCGCCAAATATCCTTAAGCCGGCATCTATAGCCTCTTTTAATGTCTCTGCAGCCACAGTCTTTGTGACGGCTATAAGCCGCACTTCATCAGGGCATCTTCCCGCAGCCATTGCTGCGTGGCTTATCTTTTTAAATATGTTTGAGGCATTTTCTATAAGCATTTAAATTAAAGATTACCATGCAATCAGGCGCACTCAATATTTTATGTATAGTAGTATCAATTCACGATAAATTCAATACAATTTGTGATCCCGCCGAGCAATTCATTAAAACAACTTCAATATGCTAATATTTAATTATGATTGAGAAGCATTTTTTCCGCAATCTCTCCCTTAATAAGAAGTTGATTTTTATAATGCTGTTTTTAAGTCTTTTTTTGATATCAATCCTTTTTTTTCTATATTCTAACGCAGAGCGCAGGCTTTTTGCTGAAATAGAAAGACAGACTAAAGAGCTTACAAGGGCTATTCAAATAGGGGTCATGGAGGTCACAGCCACTGGCGACACTGACGAAGCAAGGCTCTCCAACTATATAAAGGATTTAAATGCAAAGGGTGTCAGGGAAATATCAATAATAAGCAATGCCGAAGAAATAGTAGCCAGCTCAAATCCCATGAAAATCGGTCAGTTAATGACACGGAAAAAAAAGGATTTGATCATTAAGGCTGAATTCGGAGAGCCTGTTTCAGAGGAAGAAAACACCTATAATGTTATCCTACCCGTGATTGCCGAAGACACGCAGTACGGCTATATTCACCTGCAAATAAACAAGGATGATTTTTCCGATATTATAAGAAAAAATGACCTGAACAGGTTTGGAGCGACACTCTTTGTTTTTACCTTAGGCATTATTATGACGTTAATTCTTTCCAGGCGTTATACGCGTCCAATCCATCAGGTAGTGCATGCCGCGCGCAGAGTGGCAGCAGGCGATCTTAACCAGAATGTCTCTGTTAAAAGCGCGGATGAAATAGGCGAACTGGCCGCGGGATTTAACTTTATGGTTCAAAAACTGAAGGCAGGACGCGCTATGGAAGAAAAATTAAGAGAAGCCGAACATTTATCAGGACTCGGAGATCTTGCAAGAAACATAGCCCATGAAATAAGAAATCCTCTGAATTTCATCAGCCTCAGCATAGGCCATTTAAATGAAAAATACGCGCCTCAGGACTCGGAGGACAGAAGGAATTATACTACCCTGATGAGCGGGATAAAAGAAGAGATAAACAGGCTTAATAATCTTGTTAATGATTTTCTTCAATACAGCGGACAACTCAAGTTGAACAGGAAAAAGGTAATGGTAGAGGACATGCTTGAGGATGTTATATCACTGATATGGGCGAAGGCTGAAGTTGAAGGCATAAATATCACGAAGGAATACTCCGCAAATATTGAACTCTCTGTTGACCCTGACCTCTTCAGATCATGCATATTAAACATTATTACAAATGCGTTTCACGCTTTAGAGAGCAGCGAGGAGATGGAGTCCGGAGACAATCCTTCAAAAAAGGATGCGAATTCTCAAAAAGAAAAGAAATTAACGATTAAAACTGCGTTAATGGATAACGAGTTTGTTTTATCTGTTTCAGATAACGGCAGAGGTGTACCGAAGGATAAGCTATCCAAGATTTTTGAACCCTTCTTTTCGACAAAGGACAAAGGACCGGGTCTCGGCCTTCCAATGACCAAAAGGGTTATGGAAGAACACGGCGGCAGGGTCGAATTTAACAGCGTTGAGTCCGAGGGCAGCGAAGTAAAGCTTATTCTTCAGGTAAACGGGCCGTAATATTCGGAGGTATAATGGCTGTTGTAATTGTAATTGATGATGAACATCGACAGAGAAGCATACTTAAAACCATACTTGAAGATGAAGGCTATGAAGTTCACACCGCGTCTTCTGCAGAAGAAGGTCTGAAATTGATAAATGCAATAAATACCGATGTGGTAATTACAGACCTTAAAATGGAAGGCATGAGCGGCATTCAGCTTCTGGACACCTTACCCGATAATTATCCTAAGCCCGCCGTTATAATAATGACAGCCTTTGGAACTATATCATCGGCTGTTGACGCAATGAAAAAGGGGGCGTTTGACTACCTGACAAAACCCCTTGAAAAAGATGCTATTGTGCTTGTTGTAAAAAAAGCGGCTGAGAAGATGCAGCTTGTCAAGGAAAACATCAGGCTCAACAATGCCCTTTTCGGGAAATTCAAGATAGAGGGCATTGTAGGCACTTCAAGAAAAATGAATGACGCAATGGAAATAGTCAGGAAGGTGACTCCCACAGCGGTAACTGTTCTGATATTCGGGGAAAGCGGGACAGGAAAGGAATTAATAGCAAAGGCAATTCATTACAACAGCCCCAGACAGTCAGGTCCATTTATCGCAATTAACTGTGCTGCCATACCCGACAATCTTATTGAGAGCGAACTCTTCGGATATGAAGCAGGCGCCTTTACAGGCGCTTTGCAGAGGAAATCCGGTCTTTTTGAATCTGCCAATAAGGGGACGGTTTTTCTGGACGAAATAGGGGATCTGCCTTTATTAACCCAGACTAAAATCTTAAGGGTATTACAGGATAAGGAGATAAGGAGACTCGGCGGAAAGGACAACATAAAGGTTGATACGAGGATAATTGCCGCAACTAACAGGGATCTCGAAAAAGAGGTGATTTCCGGAAGATTCAGAGAAGATCTCTATTACAGACTTAAAGTAGTCACGATTACTCTTCCTCCTCTGAGGGAGAGGAAGGAGGATATTCCGGCCCTCGCGAATTTTTTCATAGAAAAATACAATCTGGAATTCGGCAAAAAGATAAAAGATATAAGCGAAGGAGCTATGAATGCCTTAACCGAACATGCGTGGCCCGGCAATATAAGACACCTGGAATCAGTTATAGAACGGGCTGTCCTGTTAAGCGATAATAATACGATTAGCCTCAACGATATAAGGAGCGAGTTAAGATCTTCAGGTGTGAAAGGAATTCTTGACGTCGATATACCTGATGAGGGCATCAACTTTGACGAGGTCGAAAAGGAATTAATCAAGAAGGCCTTGCTCAAGGCAAATAATGTCACGGCTAAGGCTGCGAGGCTGCTCGGCATGAGTTACAAAACACTATTATACAGGATTGAAAAGTTCGGACTCACCTCGACTTCCTCAAAAGAGGATAGGATTGCTTAAAAAGTAACCATATCAAGATTTAAATTGCACACGCCAGAGGGTTAAACAGCCATCTCTTTGGTGTAATAACAAGATTTCTCCTTCAGGTTTAAATAGTAACCTTTGCTTCCCTCCTTTGGCATAAAATTTGCAATTTAATTCATGCCAAAATTAGGAAAGTCCAAAATAAAAGGAGGTGATTAAACTGAAAAAGGCAATATTGTTTTCCGCAATTCTGTTTTTTGTCTTTTCTGTGGCACTCATCCAGTTTGCAGACCCTGCGCTGGCTTATCCAAGCGCAGCCGAAACAAAGGCTGAGCCCGCGAAAAAAGATGAAGCTGCTCAAAAGGCACGGGTAAAACAGATAACCGGAGAGGTCGTAGCAGTCGATGCAACAGCCAAATCTCTCAAGGTAAAAGGCAAAAAAGCTGAACTCCTCATTTCAACGGATGACAAAACATCAATTAAGATGGATAAGGACAAAAAAGCCCTTGCTGACATTAAAGTTGGAGATAAGGTTACTGTCAAGTACAAAGAGGTTGACAGCAAATTGGTTGCAAAAAGCATCGAAGTGAAGCCAGTAAAAGCTGAAAAAAAGGCTGAACCAGCGAAACCAGCAGAGCCTGCAAAGCCTGCAAAACCGGCTTACTAATTAAACATTTATAAAAAAGGCGCTGGGCATCAAACCAGCGCCTTTTTTATTTTTTTGACGTTTCATATCTTACTGGTATAAAATATTTAAAATTTACATTAACCTTTATTTTCATAAATACATGCTTTTAATTTCCGCTTTATCAGGAGGCCTTGAATGATTAATATCGAACTGGCAGATCGTGTAAAAAACCTGCCGCCTTATCTTTTTGCGATCATAGACAAAATGAAGCAGGAGGCCATTTCCAAAGGGGTTGATCTTATCGACCTTAGCATAGGAGATCCTGATATTCCGACGCCGGAACATATAGTAAATGCCATGAAAAGGGCTGTTGAAAAGCCGGAACATCACCGTTACCCTTCTTATGAAGGAATGCTCTCATTCAGACAGGCTGCTGCAAACTGGTATAAGGGGCGGTTTGGCGTTACCCTCGATCCAAAAACCGAAGTTTTATCTCTTATCGGTTCCAAGGAAGGCATAGGACATATCCCACTCGCATTTGTTAATCCAGGGGATGTTGTCCTTGTTCCATCGCCTGGCTATCCTGTGTATCCGGTGGGGACGTTATTTGCAGGTGGAGAAGCGTACCTGATGCCTCTTAGGGAGCAAAACGCCTTCCTTCCTGATTTTAAAGCAATTCCTGAAGAAGTCTTTAAAAGGGCGAAGCTGATGTTCCTTAACTATCCAAACAACCCAACTTCCGCAACAGCCCCCGATGCTTTTTTCAGAGAAGCCATAGCACTGGCTGAAAAATATAATATAATCGTATGCCATGACGCAGCATATTCCGAAATATACTATGACAACAAAAAACCAAAAAGCTTTCTTGATATTGAAGGCGCAAGCGAAGTGGGAATAGAGATCCATTCTCTATCCAAGACTTTTAATATGACAGGATGGAGGATAGGCTTTGCTGTCGGCAATAAGAATGTAATAGCCGGTCTCGGAAAGATTAAAACAAACCTTGATTCAGGTATTTTTCAGGCTATTCAGGAGGCGTCAATAACCGCCCTGCTAACAGAGGATTCTGTTTTGTCAGACATCCGGAATATCTATCAGGACCGCAGGGATATATTTCATGAGGGACTAAAAGGATTGGGCTTTCAACTAAACAAGCCTGAGGCGACTTTTTATCTCTGGGCAAAAGTGCCTACAGGCTTTGACTCAACGAAGTTTGTGGCGCATTTGCTCGAAAAATCAGGTGTACTTGGAACCCCTGGTGTCGGATTTGGAGCTCATGGAGAGGGTTATATAAGATTTGCCCTTACTCAGAACGCCGATAGAATAAAAGAAGCGGTTGAGCGAATAAAATCAGTGATTTAGCGCAGGCGGCTTTGAATAAACCAGCGATATTATGGCTATTATACATATAGGCATAGGGTCAAATATCGGCAACAGGTCTGACAATTGCCAGAAAGCAATACAGGCATTGCTGAACAAAGGCATACGCGCAATAAAGGTATCATCAGCGTATGAAACAGAACCATGGGGCATGAAAGAGCAACCAGGGTTTATCAACATGGCTTTGGAGGCTGAGACAACTCTGTCTCCGGAATCGTTGCTTGCGGCTCTTAAGGATATTGAAAAAGATATGAAAAGGGCTGATACAATCAGATGGGGGCCTCGCATAATCGATCTTGACATACTATTTTATGACAATATTATTTTGGATACCGATGAAGTGAAAATACCTCACCCCTTAATGTGCAAGAGGGATTTTGTGCTTCTTCCTCTTTCAGAAATAGCGCCTCAAAAGGTGCATCCCGCAGAGGGCAAAACGATAGTTCAGCTTAAGGAGGAACTGTTAAATGTTTAAAACACTCAATATCAAAAGCAGGGCCAAAACTGAATTTATCGACATTACAGAAGGCGTAAATGATGCCGTAACCGAATCGGGGATAACAAGCGGCGTTTGTTATATTTACGTGCCTCATACAACTGCCGGCATTACCATAAACGAGGGGGCAGACGCGTCAGTTAAAAGAGATGTTTTAACGACTCTTAACAGGCTTGTTCCGTTTGAAGGCGATTATCACCATTTGGAAGGCAATTCCGCTGCTCACATCAAATCAACACTGGTTGGAGTGTCTTCCTTTGTTGTGATAGAAGATGGCAAACCTATACTCGGGACATGGCAGTCAATATACTTTTGTGAATTCGACGGGCCCAGACACAGAAGGGTTATAATTAAAATAATTTAGGCTTTTCCTATAAAATCCATAGGGATTTTTGCGATAACTTCATCAACGCTTGTAATTCCGTGTCTGACTTTATTCCACGCATCTTCAAACAGCAAAGTGAAATTTTCATTCTTGGCAGCCGTGAACAAGTCATGCTCCTCAAAATTGTGGGATATCACCTTCTTCAATGACGGTGACAAGGGCAGATACTCAAAAACAGCTATTCTGCCGGAATAGCCGGTATCGCGGCATAAATTGCAACCCTTGCCCGTGTACTGCTTTGTTATTTTTGCAAGTCCATAAGTCTCCATAAACTCTTTTACTGTTTCATCAATCTCAACCTCGAATTTGCAGTGATTGCAGAGTTTTCTGACAAGCCGCTGCGCTACTACTCCGCTCAATGCCGAACTTAGCAGATAATTGGGGATGCCGATATCAGCAAGTCGCGTGATAGTAGCAATAGTGTTATTAGTATGAAGTGTGCTTAAAACCATATGTCCCGTGAGCGCGCCTTTTACCGCTATTTCAGCTGTCTCCTGGTCCCTTATCTCTCCGACCATAATTACATCCGGATCCTGACGCAGGGAGGAACGCAGAACACTGGCAAAAGTGCGGCCAACTGCCTCGCTTATCTGGATTTGGGTGATTCCATCAAGTTTGTATTCAACCGGATCCTCGATAGTTATAACATTTCTCGTATCAGAACGCAGTTGATTTAAACAGGCATAAAGGGTAGTGGTTTTTCCGCTTCCTGTCGGTCCAGTAACAAGGAACATACCCTGAGGCCTCTTAAATATATCCACAAGGGACTGCTCTATATTTTCTGATATCCCAACCTCTGAAAGAGGAAGCAACCCTCTGCTTTGATCAAGAAGCCTGATAACTATTTTTTCACCGTGTATAGACGGAAGCGTTGATATCCTGAGATCAACTTCCTTGTTGTTATATGAAACATGCGCGCCCCCGTCCTGGGGCAGCCGTCTGTTTGTTATATCAAGCTTTGATATTATTTTTATCCGTGAGACGACTGAATCATGCATTTTCTTTTCATATTTGAGGATATTCTGCATATCTCCATCAAGCCTGAATCTCACCTGAACATATTTATGCCTCGGTTCAATGTGCAAATCACTTGCCTTCAACTTTACCGCTTCAGCAATTAATGTAGCCACAAGTTTTACTATTGTGGGAGCATTGCTGTTTGAATACAATACTTCAAAATTTATGCTGCTCTCTTCTTCTGATTCTTCAGTAAACTCTATATCCCTATTAACATCAATATCAGACGCCAAAAAGCCGTATTTTTCATCATCATAATAATTATTCTCTATAGCTTTTTTAACAGCCCAATCGTGAGATATTACAGGTGCGACCTTTAACCTTGTCTTAAACGTAATATCGCTTATTGCCTCGTAATCCAAAGGGTCAGCCATCGCGAGAATGAGCGTACCGTCATTCACTGCCATCGGAAACACATTGTTTTTTTCGGCCATGTCCTTTGGCAAAAGCTTTTTTATATCCTCGGATATTATGATATCTGAACATGAAATGACCGGTATATTAAGTTTTTTTGAAAGCGCTGAGTAAATCTGCTCCTCTGAAGCGTAGCCCAATTCTATAACAAGCCTGCCTATCTTCTGCTTTTTCTCCATCTGAAGTTTCAGGGCATTTTCGAGCTGCTCCTTTGTGATAATTCCGGATTCTATTAATATATCGCCCAGTTTTTTAAACTGCTTCAGCCCCATATGTTTTGTTTTCTTGGAAAGCAATTCGTATATATTGCTTGCCGTAAGACATTCCGGGTTGGCAGAGGTTTTTTTAGAAGCCGACTTCTGCGATTCAAGGGTATTATAAAGCTGCTCCTGAGTAATTACGCCTGTATCAACAAGGTAATCTTCGAATTTTTTGGGCTGTGGGTTTTTCATATGACAAATTTGCCACTCCTGATATTCAGCAAGATATGTTTAAAGAGATAAAATATGCAATATATTAACATATTACTATAAAATAAATAATACCATATGAATAAGACAAAACAAGAGATTAACGATGAAATCGCCCATTTAAAATCCGAGATCAAAAGGCTCAGAAATACTATAGCCGAACTTAGCCAGCCATTATCAGAAATGCTGAAAAGAAGGGGTTTTCTGATTTATAAAAAAGAGCGCGTCGAAGATTTGTTAATCCCTGAAAAAAAGCATATTGATGAATATTACGAAATGCTCAAAAAATATTCCTTCAGACTTTTTCTAAGGGATGTAATAAAACATCAGCCGTCATTCACAGAATCACAGGTAACCAGATATACGACCAGAGAAGTAGCTGCCAGGTATATTGAATTCATCCGGAATATAGGGCTTATAGCTGCTGAAAATGGCTCATTCAGGCTAAAAAAAGCCCCTGTTAAGAGTTTCGGTGAAACACTTGAATGGTTTGTTGCAGAGGTGTTTAAAAGGGAATTCGCCTCAGAGGCAATATGGGGCGTAAAGATGAAGAGGCCTTTAATAGGCGGGGATTATGATTTATTGACAAAGGTTGACAATGTTATTCTTTATATGGAAATAAAGTCTTCACCGCCAAAGCAAATATACCAGAAAGAGATAACCTTTTTTTTAAAAAGGGTCTACGATCTGGCGCCTGAGATAGCGATTTTTTTTATGGACACGGAATTAAGAATGAAAGATAAAATAGTGCCCATGTTTGAAGATGAATTAAGAGAGAGATTTCAGAAGCCGCCGAAAATAGAAAGGATGGAAAAGGAGCTTTTTGAAATACAGACAGAGAGGCCAAAGATATTTATAATAAACGCCAGAGATAGTATTATAAATAACATAGACAAAGTTTTGGTCAGATATTTCAGGAGGAGCAATGAGTGACAATAAGGTTCAATGCATTATATGCGGATGGAGGGCAACATGCCAAAAACAGTTTTCAATGAAGGCAGGACAGAATTGTCCTGATTTTGTCAGGGATATATCAATAAAGACCGAAGAAGAACAGGAGAAGCCCTTAGAGGAAAAGCAGAAGCCCTAATCTCCGCTCCTGTTAACCCGAATTGCCACTATATAACTGCATTCTGGTGGTTATGTTTTTATGGATCGAAGTCTTTTTAATAAGCTATTTACATTCAGTGTATTAAGAACATCAGCCTTTTCAAGCCAGCCTCTTCGCGCAATAGACACGCCATAGTTCATATAATTGAACTGGCTGGTCACGTGCGCGTCAGTGCTTATGACCACAGGTATGCCCTTATCCTTTGCCATCCTCGCATAGACATCATTAATATCAAGGCGTAACGGATAAGCATTAATCTCCATGGCAGTACCGTTTTTTTTTGCAGCAATAAAAATCTCATCCATATCAATATCGTATGCTTCTCTTTCCCCTATAAGCCGCCCGGTTGGATGAGCTATAATGCTGACGTATGGATTTTTCATTGCTGATACAATCCTCTTTGTAAGCTGTTGCCGTGACTGTTTAAACCCCGAATGTATGGACGCTACAACAATATCGAGTTCTTTTAAAACATCATTTGAAATATCCAATGTCCCGTCGCTTCTTATGTCCACTTCAACGCCGTGAATGATCCGGAAACCCCTCAGTCTTTTATTTATCGCCTTTATCTCTTTGCCTTGCTCTAAAAGCTGTTCTTCATTAAGTCCACCCGCAATGCCTAATCCTTTTGAATGGTCGGTAATGGCAATATACGAATACCCGTATTTTTTTGCCGCATCTGCAAGCTCTTCAAAGCTGTGGCTTCCGTCGCTCCACCTTGAATGAACATGTAAATCTCCCTTAATATCATTCAAAGTAATAAGTTCGGGCAGTTTGCCTGCAAGAGCTGCCTCTATCTCGCCGTTGTCCTCTCTTAATTCAGGAGGTATATATGGCATTCCAAGGATCTTATAGATATCTCCCTCGTCCTCTCCGCCAAGCCGCTTGTCGTCGCTTTCCCGGAATATGCCGTATTCGTTTATTTTCAGCCTTTTTTTAACTGCAAGCTCTCTGAGCCGTATGTTATGCTCCTTGCTTCCGGTGAAATATGCGAGGGCAGCCCCGTAGGACTCTTTCTTTACCACTCTCAAATCAACCTGAAGGTTTTCTTTGATCACAATACTTGATTTTGTATGCCCGCGCATCAACACTTCCTTTACCTGAGGCAGGCGGGCAAATTCTCTCATAACTTCGTTCGGCTGTTCTGAGGCGGCAAGTATGTCTATATCCTTAATCGTATCTTTCCATCTCCGCAGGCTTCCTGCAAGGTCTATCCTGAAAACAGGAGCATTATTTTTAAGATTCTCGACAATATCAAGCGCAATGGGCAGAACCCTTCCAATAGGTTTCCGCTCCCTGCCCCGTTTAAGCATGCTTATTCCCTTTAAGATGTTCTCTTCTGTCTTCTCCCTTATGCCCGGAAGCTCAGACAGCTTATGCCCTATCGCCATTTTCTCCAGATCGTCGAGGTTTTTTATTTTCAGTTTTTCATAGAGAAGTCTCGATGTCTTTGGTCCTAAACCCGGAACAGCAATAAGATCAAGCAACCCCTCCGGAATTTCCGCAATCAGATCTTCGTGGGTGCTCACCCTGCCAGTTTTAATGTATTCTTCTATCTTGCCTGCTAAATCCTGGCCAATTCCTGAAATGTTTAAAAGGTCTTCGTGAGATAGGTTTTCTATGTTTATTGTAAGGCTTTCGAGGTTCTGCGAGGCCCTGCGGTATGCCCTAATCCTGAAAGGATTTTCTCCTTTGATTTCGAGGAGGTCTGCTATTCTGTTGAATATATCCGCAATCTCCTGATTTTTCATAAGCTGCAGGACATACGTTCGGTTAAATATCGCGGCAGTTTAAGACTGTTATCCTATTTCAAACTGTTGTGATTATTTTTAGGATTAATTTCCACCTTATTTCTGCCGCCATTCTTTGCCGCGTACAATGCCATATCCACTCTTCTGATAAAATCGTATTCATCTTCGCTCGATGAATATTCAGCAACACCGAAGCTGCAGGTTATTTGTTCTATATTTTCAAAATTATGGATTTCGATTATGTGTCTCAGTTTTTCAGCAAGGTATTTTGCGCCGTTAATATCGGTTTCAGGCATAAGCACAACGAATTCCTCACCGCCGTATCTCGCGAGCACATCTGTTTTTCTGACATATTTGTTCACGAGCCTCGTTATCTCCTGCAACACATAATCTCCTGCCTGATGACCATATTTATCGTTTATTTGTTTAAAAAAATCAATATCCAGCATTATCAATGATAAAGGCCTTTCGTATCTTAATACCCTTCCTATCTCTTTTTTCAGTTCCCTGCTGAATTTTCTCCTGTTAAATGTATTGGTTAACGGGTCTCTCAAAGCATGGCAGAGGATTTCATAGTTATACATCATCATGTTAAATCTCAGGGAAAGCTCCCTGTTTGAGAAAGGCTTATTAATGAAGTCGCTGGCGCCGGCATCCACCGCGTCATTTGCAGAGTATTCATCAATTAAAGCAGTCATAACCATAATAGGCAGGTCCGGATATAGCTGAGTAATCTTTTTGGTCAGGGTAATGCCATCCATCTCAGGCATCATTATATCAGTGATTACAGCGTCAAAACTTTTTTTGTATATGGTATCAAGCGCCTCGACGCCATTATGAGCTACTTCGCATTTGTGTCCTTCTAATGACAAAACAACGCCCAGCATATCCGCAAGCATGGAGTCGTCATCAACAATAAGCACCTTATATTTATTGGAACTCGCATCCCCCCCATTTTCAGATTTTACCGCATTCAAATTATTCTCCGCCATAATATCCACCATTTTTGTATTTTATTGAAATATTTATTAAATATCGGAAGATCAAAAATGAGATTCTTAAAATCAATATTAAATATTTTATCCGTATATGAGGATAATTTTCAAGACAAATATTTTAAAAATAAATATTTTAAAGCTATTGAATTTTGCGGGAACGGTTATTTATTATTAATTGTCATGCGGTCATGTTTCACAGCATATGTATTTGTAATATTTCATCTCGTATTGGTTTCTCCGGCCTTATCCGAAGTTTATTCTTACGCCAAAAACAATACGGTTATAGGAAATGCACAGTCACATTCAGTTAACGGGAATGAATCCTTAATAGAAATAGCCAGAAAATTCGGACTGGGCTACAATGAAATAGTGAGCGCGAATCCTGATCTCGACCCTTTTTTGCCCGGCGATAATGCAAATGTCCTGATTCCGAGTCAATGGGTGCTGCCCAATAATGTGCCTGATGACGGAATTGTAATTAATCTTACTGAACTAAGGCTTTATTACTTTTTCTCCAATAACGGCATTAAACAGGTAAGAACATTTCCTGTAGGCATAGGATATGAGGGGTTCGATACACCAACCGGCACATTCAGGATAATAGAAAAAAAGATAAAGCCGACATGGCATGTTCCTGAATCAGTTAAAAAGGAAAAGCCCTATTTGCCCTCAGTGGTTCCTCCCGGCCCCAATAACCCTCTGGGCTCTCATGCATTAAGGCTCTCCAATCCAAGTTATCTTATTCACGGAACCAACAGGCCATGGAGCATTGGAAGAAGGGCGAGCGCTGGTTGCATTAGACTTTATCCTGAAGATATTCCCAAGCTTTTCGGACTTGTTCAGAGCGGCACCAGAGTCACTATTATAAGACAGCCGGTAAAGGTGGGCATAATAGGAAACAGAATATATATTGAAATTCACGAAGATAATGAGGAAAGCGGATTAAATTACCTGAACGAAGCTGTAAGGGTTTTGACCAGAGAAAAATTGCTGGATAAAATAAATACAGAAGAATTATATGAAGCTGTAAAAGATAAGAGGGGAATACCAATTCCCCTCTCCTCCTGAAAACTAAGAATTTACTTGTTATTTTCTCTGTTGCAATTCAAACGCTTTTCTTGCTTTTTCAAAAGCAGCCTCTGCCCTGTCTGCGGCAGCCTCCGCCCTTTTGGCAGCAGCCTCTGCCCTGTCAGCAGACTCTTTTGAAACCTTCATTGCATCCTGAGCAAGTTTCTTTGCTTCTGCCGCGTCTTTCTTTGCAGCGTCAATGTCAGCACAGCACTTATCTACCTTGCTTTCAAGCGCGCTCACCTTGCCTTCAACAGCTGCAACCCTTGCCTCGAGTTTGCTAATCCTGTCAACGAGAGGATCAATCTGCTGCTTTACATAGTCCTTCGTAGCGCATCCATAAGAAAAAATGAATAACAGTGATAGCATTAACAACAATACTTTCTTCATCTGTTCACCTCCTTTCAAATGCAATATTTTTAATATATTAAAGATACAATAAAACCTGTAAAACATCAAGGATTTTTTTAAATTATTCCGGCTAAGATAAATTATGTATGGTTATGAAACACATAATAAATGCCGGTTCGGTTATAATTAAAAAGACAGCAGTTTTATTTATGTTCTTCAATACAAAGGAGAGCGAGGTACTATGCTTTATTAGCTGAGAAAAAACGCCTTGAGTAAGGACAATAAATAGTGTCAAAAAAAGGTTCTTTCTCATATTGAGTGGGTAATTCCCTTTAGGAAAGGGGGATGATTACCTGCATTCCCCCTTAGAAAAGGGGGATAAAGGGGGTTGTTATAAAGATACGCTACAATCTAAAACTAAAAACCATTGCAAGACAACTGAGAAAACAAGGAGTATTATCAGAGGCATTGCTGTGGAATTACCTAAAGGGCAGAAAAATAAAGGTCTATCAATTTATGAGGCAAAAGCCTATTGGAGAATATATTGTTGATTTTTATTGCAGCAAACTCAATCTGGCAATAGAAATAGATGGTGAAAGCCATTATAGCAAATTCAGCTATGATATGCAGAGGCAAAGCGTTTTAGAGTCTCTTGGACTAACAGTTCTTAGATTTGATGACGCTGATGTAAAAAGAGACATTAGCAATATATTAATGGCAATAGAAGGATGGATTGAAAGCAACAACCCCCTCACCCCCTTTATTAAGGGGGAATTAAAGGGGGTTGTTTCCCTTTATTAAGGGGGAATTAAAGGGGATTACCCATTTAAAGTGAGAAAGAACCCAAAAAAAATACTTACTTTTTTTATTCTTGTAATAGCAAATCTATTAAGCTGCGCATTTTATTATTCAGAAGCTTCGGCATTGATTAAAAAAGCTGATATGGTGCTTGTAGTAAAAAGCAAAAGGGTAATGATGCTGCTGAAAGAAGGCGAAATATTGAAGACGTACAGAATTGCCCTCGGGAAAAATCCTAACGGCCACAAGACTCGGGAGGGAGACAAAAGAACACCGGAAGGAAGATATACCCTGACTGAAAAGAATTCAAACAGCAAGTATTATTTATCGATGCGCCTCTCTTATCCCAACGACAAAGATATCATGAACTCAAAAAAACTCGGAGTGTCTCCGGGTGGAGCCATTGCTATTCATGGCCTGCCAAAAGACCTCGAAGACCTCGATACATTGCACAGATATATGGACTGGACAGAAGGCTGTATAGCTGTTACAAATTCTGAAATGCGGGAAATATGGGAACTTGTCTCAGTGGGCACACCCATTGAAATCAGGCCTTAGCCGCGATTTCTTAGCGGGTACTATTGAGCAATCATAAAAAACTTCGCTTGCCCCATTGCACATTGTTTGGAGTTTTCGGGTTAATAAAGCAGGTCGAATAAATCCTCCGCGAGCTTACCATCAAGCCTTTTAAGCTTAATATATATATCCGCTGCATCATTTTTATTGCCTTCAAGAAAATACGCTATTCCAAGATTAAAGTACGTCAAAGCATCTTCAGGGTCAAGCAATATCGATCTCTTGAACACATCAGCCGCTGATGAATAGTTGCCAAGAATCATATAATTAGTTCCGAGCTTATTATAAGCGGGTCTGAAATCAGGATTAATGCTGAGCATATTCTCATATGTGCTTACCGCTTCGAGATGCCTCCCAAGTTTATAATAAACCATACCCAAACCTGATAATGCCTCTGTATAGCCTGGATTAAGTTTTAACGCATGTTTGTAAGCATTTTCAGCCTCTGCATATCTCCTCCCGGCCTCATAATGTTTTGCCTGCATAAAATACATCTCGGCATTCACAGGGCTGACAGGTTCTTCCTTTGGCATGTTCGCTGCGTCATCTTCAGGCAGTTCAATTTCCACAATGATGCCTATATCATCAACATCAGCTTCAAGCGGTTCAATTTCAACAACTCTTGAATCATTGTTAACTTCATCACGGTTTGCCTGAGATGATTCATAAATCGCAGCCGCTTGTTCCGCAATCTTAAAGTACGCAATATCCATCTTGCGGTTAAAAGAAACAAGCCTCTCAATATCATAATATACGCCTTTCCTTGTCTTTATTATCAGCGCATGCCCCACATCTTCAAGCCACTTTGATATTAAATAACAACGCGTTTCAATAATCCCTGAGGTGTGTGTAACAATTCCCTTTCCAGATGCAACCTCTACTCCGTCTCTGTCCTTGACATAAATTGTCACAATCTCTTTTAGCTTAAATACGCCTTGTTCTTTCTTTGCCCAACTTACCGAAGCTGCGGCGAAAAAAAAGAATATAGCCAATGCTGCCGTAAGTCTCTTGGATTTCATCAATATTTTCATATAAAGCCGGATTTACTAAACACCGTTAACAGGGCAACAAACTAATCGTCATGCTGCCGCGATTCATTTAACTGTGGCCTTCACCTCAAACTTCGGAGGGTTCAAAATCATTTTCTTCACAGCGCACTGGTCAGCCACTTTTACAATCGCATTCTTATATTTCTCAGGGAAATCCGGCGGCACAAGAATATCAATAATGATCTTGTCGAGTTTAGTTCGGCCATCATCCGTGGAGATATATTCCATGCGCTGGTTTACAGATACCCCATCAACAGGTATTTTCCTTTCCTGACAAAATGCGAGCACATAAATACCAGCACAGGTTCCAATTGAAGCTAAAAAATGCAGAAAAGGACTTGGAGCGGTTCCAGAACCGCCTGATTCCCTCGGCTGGTCGGTTTTGATAGTAAATCCATTAATTTCTGCGTTAACCTTTTTTTCTCCTGATTCGCCCGGAAAGGTTATTTTTATATTCATAGATGCCTCCTGATTAAAAAGGAAATTTCATATTTTCCCAGTCATTCATTTAAATTTATCCACTATTCATATTATCAAGGTCTTGCCATAAAATCAAAGCAAACCAACACGGGAAAACAGCATCATGCTGTTAAGCAGGCATAGACGCGTTCAAAGCCTTTGAGTTCAGCGCGATATATTTATGAATCAACTGTTTTTTTCGCTACAAATCAATGGACCATCAATTCCGTCAGATAAATGGCAAACGGCAGGGTTATAAAGGATAATACCGTTGTTGTAATAATCATAAAGGCTGAAAGAGGAACGTCAAGCCTGAATTTTGCCGCTATCAGCAAAGACAATACCATCGTTGGCATTGCGCCCTCAATAAAACACGCGGATAGCGCTGTCCCTTTAATGCCCAGAAAAAAGGCCGCGGTAAATGAAATGACAGGCACAACAGCAAGCTTAATTATCACAGCAGGTATAATTATATACGCGTGCTTTACCCTCGGAAGAGAAAGGGCCAGTCCAATGCTGAATATCATGAGGGGAATAACAAGACTGCTGAACATTTCGAGGGTTTTTAAAACAAATGCGGGAATTTCTATATTTGTTAACCTGAGCAGCATACCTCCTGCTATGCCCCAAATAGGCGGCAGGGAAACTATTATTTTCAAAGAATCAACGATTCTCGGCCTTTTTCCCTCCCCGTACCTTGAAGCGATATATGCGCCCACGAGCCACAATATAGGAGTTGTTGCCAAAAGGTCATAAAACAGGGCATATTTTGCAGCCTCCCTGCCGTATAAACCTACAAGAACAGGCAGGCCAAGATATGTTACATTGCCAAACGCTGATGACAATATCAGCACCCCTTTTTCCTGAGGTCTTAAATTCATGATTCTTTCAAGAACTGTATAAACCACAATCGAAATCAGAAGGGCGCTTATTGTCGTAATCCATGCAGTTACCGGCACAAGAGCTGTTTCCGGGTCTATGTGAGATTCATATATCGTCTTAATGCATAAGGCAGGAAGAAATACATTTAAAACCGTAGCATTGATTGAAAGGCGAAGGGTGTCAGCATCAACCCCTCCAATGCGGAACCGTTTAAAGACAACGCCAGCTAATATAATCAAACCAAATGAAAATAATATGTCCTGCATTAAATGCCTAATATTATCTCTCTTTCTTCTGTATCAACCCTGTCTATTCTGACTTTTAATTCACTTCCAATAGTATATCTCTTTTTCTTATGAACGCCGTGAAGACTTATTGTCCGCTCATCGTACTCATAAAAATCATCTGTCATATAAGACACATGGAGAAATCCTTCCACATAATAATCAACAAATCTTACTTTTAATCCGTGCGATGTTACGGAAACGACCTTGCCGAGGAATTCCTCACCAACCTTGTCCTTCATAAACCATACCCTGTAAGCGCTTAAAACCGCTCTTTCCGCATCATCCGCCTGCCTTTCCATCTTGGATGAATGAAAAGCGATATCAGGCAATATGGCCTCCAATTGCTTGATTCTTTTATCGCTCAGCCTTTTCTTCGTTAACACCTCTTTTAATATCCTGTGAACAACAAGATCAGGATACCTTCTTATGGGCGATGTGAAATGCGAATAAGAATCAGAGGCCAGACCAAAATGGCCGACATTGACAGTAGAATATCTTGCCTGCTTAAGGCTTCTTAAAATTATATGGCTTATTATCTCTTCCTCAGACGTGCCTTTGATTTTTGCGAGCAATCCTGAAAAATCAAGGCTTTTCAGAGATTTCCTGCTGTTTTGCCCTGTAAGCATATTAACAATCTTCATAAGTTCTTCCATCTTTAAGGGATCAGGCTCCTCATGAATCCTGTATATATTATTAACACCCATACCCTCAAGATGGGCAGCAACCGCCTCGTTGGCAGCAATCATAAACTCCTCGATGATCATATGCGCGAAATTCCTCTCTGACTTAATAATCGCCTCTGGATTGCCCTGAATGTCCAAAAGCACCTCTGGCTCGGGCAAATCGAAATCAAGACTCCCTCTTTTCAGCCTGCGCGACTTCAGTTTCCCGCATAATTCACCCATAAGTTCAAAATCACCCAAAAGATACTCATACCGCTGCATTTCCTCATGATTACGATCAACAAGGATATTCTTGAGGGAAGTATATGTCATTCTCTCATTGCTGTTAATAACGCTTGAGTAGAAACGGCTGTTAACCATTTCCCCCCTGTTATCAAAGTCCATCTCTATAGTAAACGCATTTCTGTCCACCCTTGGTTTTAGACTGCATATATCTTCAGATAGCTCTTTAGGAAGCATGGGAATGACCCTGCCAGGGAAATACACGCTTGCACCCCTTTTCCTCGCCTCCATATCAATCAACGAATCCCATTTCACGTAGTAGCCAACGTCAGCTATATGAACCCATAACGTATAGCCTCCGTTCATTGTTTTGATTGATACGGCATCGTCAAAATCCTTTGCCCGCTCACCGTCAATAGTCACTGTCGGAAGATTTCTCAGGTCTTTTCTTCTTTGCTCTCCGTCGCCTTTTTTCACGAAAGCACGATCAGAAGAAAATTGTGAATAAAGCATTCCTGCCTCTTCCATAACGTCTTCGGGAAAATCCAGAGGAAGATTAAATTCATCTATGATAATATCTATCTCATCCTTGGGAGATTGTGGTTTTTTGAGAATTTTTACAACACGGCCTATCGGCGGTCTTTTATCAGAAGGATAATCGATTATCTCTGCAATTACATTATCCCCGTCCTTTGCCTTGCCTTTATCCTTAGGAGAAATATAAATATCAAATGGAATCGCTCTCCTCTTTTTAGGTCTGACAAAAAATCCTCCAGCCCTTCTGCCTGCTGATATGCCAGATTCGAATGTTCCAACCACCTGCGTGCTTGCCCTTTGCAGAACCCTTATTATCCTGCCTTCCCGACGCTGCCTGTTTTCAATCCTCGCGACAACCCTGTCATTATCCATTGCTCCTGCAGTTCCGCGCGAAGGGATAAATATATCCCTTTCCCCTGGTTTTTCTAATATCACAAACCCGTACCCTTCCCTGTGCGCCTCAAAAACACCTGTAACGAGATGCATCTCTTCAGCGGGGCCGTATAGTCCTTTCCTTGTCCTGACTATCTCCCCGTCACTGATTATTTCTCTCAGAATCCTTTTCAGTTTTCTTCTTTCAGACGGAACAAGTTCAAGCCTTACACATATATCTTTAAAGCTTACCGGATGCGTAATGCTTTTTTTAAAAAAATGTATAATAGAATCCTTTGTGATCATTGAATTATCCATATAACGAATTTAACCCTTGTCAGCCCTCTCTTTTCATCTTCAGCATTATGAGGGCTATTGTGCCGAGGGCAAACAATATGCCTCCGATTAATGCCCATGCAGCGCCGGGCTCCCTGCTTATTTCGAGCATTATTGCCTTAAACGGATATGGTTGAATATCCTTCACATAAACACCCATGCCATCCCTGATCGAGGGCTTGTTCGGCATAATTCTGTCGGCCTTAAATATGCCGTCATCTGCCATATATCCAATATCAACTGACCAGTTCCTGATATAACCTGAAGGATCAATCGATATATTGATTTTTTCGACCTGCAAAGATACGTCATTAGGCATTCTCAGGATTGTTCCTTCTCTCGCAATTGCTGTCCCTTTAAATCCGCCAATAGAGCTTAAAAGATGCGCCAGAAGGATGAAGAGAAAGCCTATATGTATTATCTGAGGTGAAATCAGGAGAAGCCACTGCGTAACCCTTCTCTTTTTAATCACGGATTCGACGCTGCAGAACAAGGTATTAATAGTAAGCAAAACAAGCAATCCTATGGCTCCCCAAAGCCACCATGTTATGCCTAACGGCTGTTCCCTAAGCCAGTCAAAAAGCGGCTGGGCGTGAATAGCCTGAAACTCCTGCCTGACAGGCATGATAAAGGCTCCGGCAAAAAGAACGGCAATAATGCCCCATATGAGCCAAATGCTCGTTCTTAAAGACATGAAAAATTCGATTATATATCTAAACATAACGCAATAACTCTAAAATGCGTGGGAGCTTTTCATCAAAAGACTCACCCCAAGATATGTGAATAATACTACCCCAAAGCCGATTATTCCGAGCACAGCGGACGGCTTGCCCATCCACCACTGTTTAAGTCTCGCGTGAAGATATAGACTGTAAAAAAGCCACAATATGCTCGTCCAGAGTTCTTTGGGCGTCCACAGCCAGTAAGTTCCCCATGCGAGATAAGCCCATATGCCGCCGAAAATCATTGATAAAGAAAAAAAGCAGTATCCAATAAGAACAGCTCTATATTGGAGGCCTTCAACAAGGCTGTTTTTTTCTTTCAGATAGAGGTATCCGAGGATTGCCGCAATTCCAAAAAGTGCGTATGATAGAAAAGCAAGGACAACATGAAGCTCGAACCAGATGATCTTTAATACAGGCGGCAAAGGCGAACTGTGTTGTTTGGAAATCAACGCAAATGCGGTAAATACCGCGGCCATAATCGAAACAGACACATTAAACAAATAATCTCTTTTCAAAAGCCAGCCAAAAGGTATAGATAGCAATACAATCGACGCTGAAAGAAAAGTAAGCGTGTCGTGAGCTCCCACAAGAGGAAGTCTTTCAAAGCTGATGCCTCTTGAAGCTATATACACCACCTGCAAAGCAAGCCCAGCATATAGAAAAAGCCTTTTCCAGATGCCAAACAGATAAAGAGGGAAAACTGCAAACGCTAATAACATAATGCTTTAACCCTGGCCATCACTGAACACCCTTGTGAATATATAATCAACATTTCTTAAATAATAGCCCGCGTCAAAAATATGCTCAAGCTCCGCTACAGATAGATATTCAAGGACTTGTTCGTCTTCCTTGAGAAACTTTAAAAACTCCCTGCCTTCTTTCCAGCTCTGCATCGCGTTTCTTTGCACTATCTCATACGCATCCTCACGCATCAAGCCCTTTTCGGTCAGGGCAAGCATAACCCTCTGGGAATTATATAGGCCATAGCTTCTTTCCATGTTTGTCTTCATCCTTTCCGGATAAACATGAAGGCCTTTAAGTATCCCGGCAAGCCTGTTGAGCATATAATCGACAAGAATCGCGCTGTCAGGGATTATTACCCTTTCAACCGAAGAATGCGATATATCTCTTTCATGCCACAAGGCAATGTTCTCCATGGCAGCCAGCGCATTGGTACGCACCACCCTTGCAAGCCCTGAAAGGTTTTCGCATCCGACCGGATTTCTCTTGTGCGGCATTGCGGATGAACCCTTCTGACCCGCGCTGAATGGCTCTTCGGCCTCGAGCACCTCTGTCCTCTGCAGATGTCTTAGTTCAACGGCTATCTTCTCCACGCACGCCGCTATCAACGCGAGCGCGGTCATATATTCGGCATGCCTGTCCCTTTGAACAACCTGTGTTGCGATAGGCTCCGGAGCAAGCCCCAATCTCTTGCACACCTTTTCCTCAAGCTCTGTCGGAATATTCGAGAAGGTTCCGACAGCGCCTGAAAACTTCCCGATATTAATAACATCCCTTGCTTTTTCAATCCTCCGGAGATTTCTTTTTGCATCCTCATACCACAGCGCAAATTTAAGGCCAAATGTCATTGGTTCTGCATGAACCCCGTGGCTTCTGCCAATACAAGGCGTATCTTTATATTTCAGCGCCTGCGCTTTCAGAACATCCATAAGCTCGCCTATATCTTTAATTATTATGTCCGCTGCCTCTCTCATCAAAAGAGACATGGCCGTATCAACGACATCTGATGATGTAAGACCTTTATGTATGAAGCGGGATTCGCTTCCCACAAATTCAGCGACAGAAGTAAGAAAGGCAATAACATCGTGTTTCACTGTCTTTTCTATCTCGTCAATCCTCGCCACATCAAATTTAGCCTTTTCCTTTATTGTTTTTAACGCATCTTCAGGGATCTCGCCCATCTCAGCCCATGCCTCGCATGCCGCAATTTCGACATCGAGCCATTTTTGAAATCTGTTTTCAGGCTCCCAGAGCCTGCCCATTTCAGGCCGTGTATAACGTTGTATCATAATTCCTCCTCACAAATTCAGCAGTCTTTCTATCTTAATTAAATCCTTTGAAATCCTTCCTATTCCGAAAAGCCTTCCTTCAGGGTCTTTGAGCCTGATGAATCCCTGCCTGCCATCTTCTGAGGCAAAATGGGAATATGGTATTGGTGATACCGGATTGCCATTTTTAGCCCTTTTTACGTCACTGCCCGCCAATATAATCTCGGGCAGGTGTTTCAGCGATGCATCAACTGAATGCAGAGCGCTGACTTTATCCGGCAATTCTTCTATAAGAGCAGAATCCTCGATTTTGAAATCCCCTGTTCTTGTCCGCCTGAGTTCCGTAATATAGGCTCCGACACCAAGCGCTTCTCCAATGTCATTGCATAAGGAACGAATATATGTACCCTTCGAACAAGATATCCTTAATTTGAGGAAGGGAGGCTCGTATTCCTTGATCTCTATTTCCTTAACAGTTACCATTCTCGGTTTCCGCTCTACTTCAATACCTTTTCTTGCAAGCTTGTAAAGAGGCTGTCCGGACAACTTTATCGCTGAATACATCGGAGGTATCTGTTCTATCTCTCCGATGAAATTTTGTATAATCTTCTGTATGTCTTTATTTTGAACCCTCGAACGCAAATCCCCGTTCTCGAATCTCTTTGTAACCTTACCCTCAGAGTCAAAGGTATCCGTGCATTCTCCGAGTTTTGCAGTCATTATATATTCCTTGTCAAGGTCTGAAAGCAAACCGGTTATCTTTGTGGCTTCGTTAAGGCAAACAAGCATGACTCCTGTTGCTATGGGATCAAGAGTGCCTGCATGACCAGCCTTTTTTACTTTGAATAATTTCTTTACTGCTGTCACAGCGTCATGGGATGTAATGCCGTTGACTTTGTGCAAATTAACCAGAATGTTCATACCACCTTGAACAATCCGATCCCTTTTAATTCAACAAGGAACATAAAGCTGTATTCAGGAGATATTATATCGTCTCCCGGCCTTTTCGAAAAAATCATTCTTAACGCCCAGCACTGGCTTGTATAAGTAGCTTTAACACTCGAATCCCGTAAGCCTCCGCCCTTTGCGTCATACAAGGCATCGGCGCTTAAAGCCCAGTTGCGGGTCAGTTCCGTATCCAGGGCTGCCTTGTACAGCATTAAGCGCTCCTCTTTATTATATCGCTCCCCTATTCTCACATTCGTTTTGTCAGAAACTTTTATTCCGATTTCGGAATTCAGTGTTTCCAGCCTGCCTTTATTGAAATTATACGAGGTGTCAAAACGCATGGTGAAAGGACCGTCAATAAATGCCTCTAATCTTGCAGGCATCAATTTCGAATCATCGGCATCAAAGTCATATGGCTGAGTTAATCGTATTGATGCAATTAAATTTTTCGATGTCACCCTGTTCAGCAATGAAAGCTGGACTTGGGACGTCCTGTCAAACAATTCAGCGGAGTCAAACATGGGAACCCGGCTGGTTGCCGGTATAAATGTGTACTCAAACGAAGGCTCTACAGCATGCGTAAATGAATCATATTTTCTCACAAACCTTGCCAAGGCATGCGCCCTGTACTCAAAGGTCTCTCTGTGTGGAGATGAACCTAAAGAGTCCGAGTCCTTCAGATTATAAGCGGTCTCCCTAAGAGAAAGTGACTGGTACAGGCTTATCTTTTCACCGAAACTGTAGGATATAGTAGGGTTAATGTCAAGCCTCTGTCCGTCAGTTCCTTTTTCCCTGACGAAATTTGTAATACTGGAATGCATGTTAAAAACAAGAGGGCCTATTTTGAATGGATTTATAACATATCCAAGTTCAGGAAGTCTCTGTGGTATGCGGTCATCTTCATCTCTCAGATCAATCCAGTATTGTCCGAGGAGATAAAGCCTCGAATTATCCATCGGAACAGACACCTCGCCTGTTGACTGGAGAAACCTCTGAATCCTCATTTCCTGTCTTGTAGAGTATTCCCTGTAAAATTCCTCCCTGTTTATGAGATTAACGTCAAAATATCCTTTTAAATGACTTGTGCTGTATTCTGAAAACCCCTTTATCTCGAAAAAGCTCGTCTTTAGTTCCCTGTCTCTTATGTGATAGGCATACCAGTTTCCTTTGCCGTTGTCGTCAATATATCTGTATTCAATGCCTGTTCCTATGCCGCGTTTGCTGTAATAGTCGAGATAAAATGTCGCGTCTTTACTTTCATCAATTGCCCAGAAAAAAGACGGGCTGAACTGAAACCCCTTTGCGTTGCTATTGCCGATTACCGGAAACAGAAAGCCTGTTTGCCTCTGGGTCAGCGCCGGCGCCCACAGATACGGGGAGTATAAAACAGGCATCCCTTTAACCCTGAAAGTAGCATCTTTTGCCGTAAGTTTCTGGCCGACCACTATATCCACGTCGTTTCCCTTGAAGCACCAGTCCGGGCTTGCTGATGCGTCCGCGTCACATGTAGTAAATGTTGCGGATGAAGCGTAATAATGATCGTCTTTAAGCCTCGATATATTGTCTCCGTTAATCCAGTAATTGCCCTTTTTAAAAAATATGACCGCATTGTACAGCCTTCCTGTTTTGGCATCGATATTTATTTCAGCCTTTTCAGTGCTTATCTTCGCCTCTGTATCTTCATAAGTTACATTGCCTTCTGCCTCCGCATATGAATTGATTTGATGAAAAACAATCCTGTCTGCTGTTAATACAGTATCATCTTTTTCTATTTTCACATTGCCTGTTGCTACATATTTATTCTCTTTGCTGAAATATTCGAGCTGTTCAGCAGTAATTGTAGCAGCGCCTTCAGCAGTGAACAGTGAACAGTGAACAGCAACCATCAAGAAAACAACAAATAACGCGTAACGAACAGCGACTTTTTTAATTTTCTGATTTCTGCTCATACCGTTTCCCTCAGAGTTCCAAGAACAGGCTTCTTGCCGAGCGCTTCCATAGCTTCGCCAATGGTATAGAAAGAGCCTGTAATTAGAATCAGCGGCGGCCGAAAAGCAACGGATAATGAGTCAGAAACCAAAGACTGTTGACCTTCAGACTCCCTGCCGCTCATTACTTTCGACTCGTTACTGTATTTCACTGCCGTTTCAATCGCCTCTTTCACAGAACCAGTAATCCTTGAAGCAAATCCCATATCTGCCGCGTATTCAGCAAGTTTTTCAGGTGAAGCGGCCCGGCCGTAATCAGGAGCCGTAAAAATTATTTCATGAGCAACAGGCAATAAATGCTTCAGGATGCCATTTACATCCTTATCAGACATTATGCCGATTATAAGAATTATTTTAAAATCGCTCAACTGCTTCCTTGTAAAATCAGCCAGTCTTCCGGCTGCATCAGGATTATGAGCGCCGTCTATCATAATCATCGGCTCATAACTTACCATCTCGAGACGTCCATGCCATTCAGTGTTAGCAAGACCCTTGCGCAGGCCGGAATCGCTAAAAAACTTTTCTGATCTTTCCATGCCCACCATTGCCGCCTTTATTGCCAAACTGGCATTTGCAAGCTGATAATCACCTGCAAGAGGAACAAAAAGCCCTCCAATCAGGTTGCTATCAATATTTAACCCCTTGTCCTGAAAATCAAAGGTAATGCCTTTTATGTCAGATGATTTCAAAACACCCTCAAAATCTTTTCCGTACAGGTGCAATGGCGCTGATTTCTCTCTTGCAACAGCGCATATGACATTTTCAGCTTCTTTATCCTGCTCAGCCGAGACAACCGGAATTCCGGATTTTATAATCCCCGCTTTTTCCCTTGCTATATCTGTAAGCGTATCTCCTAAAAACTCCTTATGGTCATAACTTATACGCGTAATAACCGATACTTCAGGTTCAATTAAATTTGTCGCATCAAGCCTGCCTCCCATTCCGACTTCTATGACCGCCCAGTCAACATTATTCCTCGCAAAATAAAGAAATGCCATTGCCGTGACAAATTCAAAAAAAGTCGGCTCAGGAATCCTGAATTTTGATTTTTCAATCTTTAATCTTATTTCTTCTGTAAGATTAACAACCTCTGACTCTGCAATCTGTTCATTATTAATCCTTATCCGCTCCGTAAAACTGACAAGATGCGGCGATGTGAAAAGCCCAACCTTAAATCCGTTGGCAATAAGAATAGAAGCGGTCATTGCAGAAACCGACCCTTTTCCATTTGTCCCTGCAACGTGAACAGATAAAAACTTTCTGTGCGGATTTCCCAGCTCTGATAATATTTTTTCAGGCTTATCGAGACCGAGTTTGATGCCGTGCTTTTGCAGTCCGTAAAGATAGTTGATAGAATCAATATAACTCATAAATTTGCACCCCGCAATTCATAGCCTGTATGCTTAGCTGTGAGCTACAAGCCAGCAGCTATATTAACCGGCATAAAATTCTCTATCAGCTTATGAATCGTATTTTTTAATTCTCTCCTCTCCACAACAATGTCTATCATGCCATGCTCAAGAAGGAATTCCGCCCTTTGAAAGTTATCCGGAAGCTGCTGTTTTATGGTCTGTTCAATAACCCTCTGGCCCGCAAATCCTATCAGGCTTTTTGGTTCGGCAATTATTATATCCCCGAGCATCGCAAAGCTTGCTGTAACGCCTCCGAATGTCGGATCGGCAAGCACGGAGATATAAAGCACGTCCGCCTCCTTAAGTCTCGCTATTGCGGATGACACCTTGGCCATCTGCATCAACGAGAACATCCCCTCCTGCATCCTTGCTCCGCCTGACGATGAAACAGTTATTAAAGGCATCTTCTTTTCAATAGCTATTTCAGATGCCCTCGCTATTTTCTCTCCGACTACAGAGCCCATGCTTCCGCCCATAAATGAAAAATCCATTATAGCGAGCACTGCCGGCCTCTTATTTATCATCGCCTCGCCGTAAATGGCAGCCTCTTTCAATCCGCTTTTTTTGCTGTTATCATTCAGCCTGTCCTTGTATGCAATAGTATCTTTAAAATTCAGCGGGTCATTCGAAGCCATTTCAGCGTCAAGTTCGGTAAAACTCCCATCGTCCGCTATCAGTTTAATCCTCTCCCATGCGCTGATCCTGAAATGATAATTGCATTTAGGGCATACCTGCAGGTTTTTCTCGATCTCTTTCTTATAGATTATTTCCCTGCAATTGTCGCACTTTACCCATAAGCCTTCGGGTATCTTTACCGTTTTTTCAGCCTTTATTTCTTTCTTCTTCTTAAACCATGCCATAACGAGTAGCGAGTAGCGAGCGACAAGGAACAAGTTCTTTCAACTTGTTCCTTGTCGCTTTTTACTATCTTTATATTGCCTCCCTTAATTTTTTAATAAAATCCCTTGCGCTTTCAGGATGCTCGTGGAGCTTTTTTACGATCGCACTTCCAACTATAACTCCATCGGCTATTTGCGCAACATTCTGAGCGTCATCAGGGGTTGATACACCGAAACCAACAGCAACAGGCTTGGAAGTCATCTGCTTTACACGCCCGATATGACTCTTGAGAGTATCATCAATCGCAAGCCTCGAACCAGTGATTCCGGTTATTGAAACATAATACACAAAGCCGCTGCTAACCTGAACAATCTTCCTGATCCGCTCCTCTGTTGATGTAGGCGCCACAAGAAATATGGCGCTCAAACCTTTCATCTTAGCTGACCTTATAACACTGCCGGCTTCATCAGGAGGCAAATCAGGTATTATCACTCCGTCAACGCCTGCATCTGCAGCATCACTAAAAAAAAGCTCGTCCCCATACTTGAACACAGGATTATAGTACGTCATTAAAATTACCGGAATCTGCGTGTGCCGCCGCAATTCCCTCATGAATGAAATAACTTTCCTCAAGGTAACCCCTTCTTTCAGCGCCCTTTCAGCAGCCCGTTGAATTGTTGGGCCGTCAGCAAGAGGGTCAGAAAAAGGTACGCCGAGTTCTACGACATCTGCGCCGCACTCCTCCAATAAAAGGACATTTTCCATTGTCCTTTGGAGGCTTGGATCACCTGCCATTATATAAGGGATAAAGGCCTTTTTGTTAAGCCCCTTTAATTTGAGAAATTTTTCATCTATCCTGTTCATTTTTCTAAACACCCGGTATTATTCCTTGACAGTTCCTGTTTTGCAAAAGCTTCACAATTCTATCCCTTTAAGCCTCGCCACCTGCTGAACATCCTTGTCACCACGGCCGGACAAGTTAACAATCAATATATTATCAGCGGATAGTTCAGGCGCGAGCTTCGCAGCCCCTGCAACCGCATGGGCAGACTCAAGCGCAGGGATTATGCCTTCTGTTTTTGAAAGGAGTTCAAAGGCTGCCAGCGCCTCTTCATCGGTTGCATATGTATAATTAATCCTTCCTGAATCCTTTAAAAAAGAGTGTTCAGGCCCTACTGATGCGTAATCAAGACCAGCGGAAACCGAATGCGTTCCAAGGACATTTCCATCCCCGTCCTGAAGCAGATAGCTTTTGCATCCCTGAAAAACGCCGACAGAGCCTCCGGCAAACCTTGCAGCATGTTCTCCTGTATTAATCCCCTTGCCGCCGGCTTCCACTCCGATCATTTTCACATTACTGTTAAGAAATTCGTAAAATAATCCTATGGCGTTACTGCCTCCACCAACACAAGCTATGAGATAATCCGGCATCCTGCCTTCTGCCCTCAGTATCTGTTTTTTTGCTTCCCTGCCTATTACAGATTGAAAATCCCTTACGAGCATCGGAAAGGGATGCGGTCCAAAGACCGTACCAAGCACATAATGGGTAGTCCTGACATTTGTTGTCCAATCTCTCAATGCCTCGTTTATAGCGTCTTTCAATGTCCTTGAACCTATATTAACCTCATTGACACGAGCGCCAAGCAGTTTCATTCTGAACACATTGAGGGCTTGCCTCTGTATATCCTCTGAGCCCATATAAATCTCGCACTCTAATCCGGTAAGGGCAGCGCCAGTTGCTGTTGCTACCCCATGCTGACCTGCGCCTGTTTCAGCAATAAGTCTTTTCTTGCCGAGTTTTTTTGCGAGAAGCGCCTGACCAATGGCATTGTTTATCTTATGAGCCCCTGTATGAGCCAAATCCTCGCGTTTTAGATAAATCCTTGCCCCCTTAAGATAACTCGAAAGGCCTTTAGCAAAATAAAGGGGTGTAGGCCTTCCAATATAGGTTTTTTGAAGATGGGACAATTCATTCTGGAAAGAGAAATCCTTTTTCAACATAGAATAGGCCTTTTCGAGTTCCTGAAGCGCCGGCATAAGCGTTTCAGGAACGAATCTTCCGCCATATTGTCCGAAATAGCCCTTTTTCATCTTCTTCTCTCTCTTCCGCAGTTGCAATTAAGCCCGTGTGTGCACCCTTCAAAGGGATTTATAACAAGTTTTTCAGGTATAAATTCGCCGCACTTGCAATCCCATCCCCTTTCGCCTTTTATCTCGGCTGTATCAAGCTCTCTTCCGCAAACCGGACAGAGCGGATGGATCTTTTCAGCACCGCAATTTGATTGTTGTTGCATATTTTACGTCGTATTAATTACCGCGACTGAATATCGCAGTGTTTATTTGCAAATAAGGAGTTTTTTATCAAGTTCTGGTATTATATCACAACACCATATTTAGGATATAATATAGTAAATCCACCAGACAAAAGCCGGAGCTTTCGGCAAGCGCTCTTGCAGTTCTAATGAAAACGAGTTGGAGGTTAAATGCAGGAAACGAAGATTTTGCTCTCAGAAAAGGAAATGCCCAGACAGTGGTACAATATTATGGCTGACATGCCGAACATACCGGCAATTCCACTTCATCCGGCCACGCAAAAACCCGTTGGTCCGGATGATTTAAGCGCTATATTCCCGATGGCTCTCATAGAACAGGAAATGACAACACAAAGATGGATTGATATCCCTGATGATGTCCTCGATATCTACACACTTTGGCGCCCGTCTCCTCTTTTCAGGGCGAAAAGACTGGAAAACGCCCTGAAAACCCCAGCCCGTATTTATTACAAGTATGAAGGCGTAAGTCCCGCAGGTAGCCATAAGCCAAATACAGCCATTCCACAGGCTTTTTACAACAAAAAAGCTGGAATAAAAAGAATTGCGACAGAAACAGGCGCAGGCCAGTGGGGATCATCAATGGCGCTTGCCGGAAGCATGTTCGGGCTCGAGGTTACTGTTTATATGGTAAAAGTAAGCTATAACCAAAAACCTTACAGAAGGATTGCCATGGAAACATGGGGCGCAACAGTACATCCAAGCCCGTCCGATACAACGAATTCCGGAAGGGCGGCTTTGAAAATCAATCCCGAAAATCCGGGAAGCCTCGGGCTTGCAATTTCAGAAGCGGTTGAAGATGCGGCAACTCGTAGTGACACCAACTATGCCCTCGGCTCAGTTCTAAATCATGTAGTATTGCACCAGACAATCACCGGAATTGAAGCTAAAAAACAGCTTGAACTGGTCGGTGAATATCCTGATATTATTATCGGCTGCTGCGGAGGCGGCAGCAATTTCGGCGGTATAAGCTTTCCGTTTTTATACGATAAAATAAATGGCAGAGAACTAAGGGCGATTGCTGTTGAGCCTGCATCATGCCCGACCTTAACAAAGGGTGAATTCAGATATGATTTTGGAGACTCTGCCGGTCTAACCCCTTTTCTTATGATGTATACGCTCGGTCATGATTTCATGCCTCCGGGAATCCACGCAGGAGGCCTCAGATATCACGGTGACTCTTCCCTGGTTTCGCAGCTTTACCATGACGGAATCATCGAGGCAAAGGCATACAACCAAATACCGGTTTTTGAAGCGGCAATGACATTCGCCAATACAGAGGGAATAATACCCGCTCCTGAAAGTTCTCATGCTATAAGATCAGCTATTGACGAAGCTCTGCTTTGCAAAGAAGAAGGAAAGGAAAAATGCATTTTGTTCAATCTGAGCGGGCACGGCTATCTCGATCTTGCCGCATATGATGATTATCTTAACGGCAGACTCGTGGATTATGAATATCCTGCGGAAATGATAAAAGAATCCCTGGCAAAACTGCCGGTTCTATAAATTAAATATCCCCTGAATCCAGCGATGGGGAATATAACCGCTATTTATAGGGTAGCAGCATGACAAGAATAAAGATATGCGGCATAACAAATGTGGAGGATGCGCTCGTAGCCGTTGATTATGGCGCGGACGCCCTTGGTTTTATTTTTTACAAAAAAAGTCCGAGGTATATCGCGCCTGACAAGGCAAGGGAGATAATCTCTTATTTGCCTCCGTTCGTAACGGCTGTGGGGGTATTCGTTAACGAAAGCTTCGAAAACATAGCTGCGACAAAAGAAGTTTCGGGTTTCACAATGCTCCAACTGCACGGCGATGAACCTCCTGATGAATGTTGCATGTGGCACAGGGTCATAAAGGCATTCAGGGTAAGCAATTTTACGGATCTCAAGCCTCTCGAAAACTACAGGGTATCGGCATTTCTCCTTGACACTTACGCTCATGAGTCTTACGGCGGAACAGGCCAGATATTCAACTGGGATATCGCGTTAGAGGCAAAGAGGTTCGGAAGAATTATTCTCTCAGGCGGTCTTAATCCCGATAATATTGAAAAAGCGATTAGATGGGTAAAACCATATGCGGTGGATGTAAGCAGCGGGATAGAAGAAAAAAAAGGCAAAAAAGACTTGAATAAAATGCGGGCATTTATAGAAAAAACTAAGAATGCCTTGAGTTAATGCGGATAACCGTCTTTACATTCCCTCTCGGATTAAAATCCCCTGTCACCTCAATATATCTCGGCTTCAGGATCTTTTCCAATTCTTCATATATCTTGTTGGTTGCTTCCTCATGAGATATACGTACATCCCTGAATGAGTTCAGATAAAGCTTTAAAGATTTAAGTTCTACAATCTTCTTATCAGGCACGTATATTAATCCGATATTCGCGAAATCAGGATAGCCTGACCTTGGACAGAGGCATGTGAATTCAGGAAAATTTATGCTTATCTCATAATCCCTGTCCGGGTATGGATTATCCCATATTTCAAGCACTGCTTCTTTTATACTTTTTTCACCGTAGAGCATATGTTTTAAAGATAACATTTACAATAATGGTTTTTCCATTCGTCATCCCCAAAACTGAATTATTCGGCTTACTGCGTTGCTCTTTGGGGTTAAAGAAGACCTAAACAGGCATAGTTTTTCTATAGACATGATATATTCTCTGGATTACTGTTATATGACTAAGGAAAAAAAGGAGTATTATCAGGTGAAATAACCATCCGGTCAGGCAACCCACGACCAAAAGCACTATCCTTTCGGGTCTTTCTACCAATCCCACATGGCATTGGATACCGAGGCCCTCGGCCCGCGCCCTGACATAGCTTATCAACAATGCACCGACAAGGGTGCCGATAGTGAAAACAACCCCTGACAAATTGTTTTCTTGAAAAAAATAGACTGCTACAGCACAAAAAATCAAGGAATCGGAATATCTGTCGAGCGTTGAATCAAGAAACGCCCCAAAACTTGATGTCTTTCCATTTGTCCGGGCAACAATCCCGTCAAACATATCAAAAATACCGCCGAGCAGGATTAAAAAACCTCCTGCCATAAGATTAAACGGCAATGTTACAGCAGCAACAGATGTAATAAAAAAGCCTAACATGGTAAGCATATTAGGCGTTAAAGATATTTTTCTGGCTATTGGTGCAAGAGGCTTGTCAAAGAAATGTCCGAGTTTTGCGCTTATCATAAACACCCTGCTTAAATCATACTGTTACATTAAGCATCGGCAAACAAGAAGTTATAATCATCTTTCACGGTTGTTGTTAATAAACTCTTCAACCATATGCATCGCATCTTCATCTGAAAACTGCACTTTTGGATGTTTCATGAAATAAGCGGACGGAGACAGCAGAACACCTCCAATCCCCCTGTCTTTTGCTATCTTGCAGCACCTTATGGCATCTATTACAACTCCGGCGCTGTTAGGGGAATCCTCAACAGACAATCTCATCTCTAAATGCATAGGGATATCCGCGAAACCCCGGCCCTCTATCCTTAAAAAACAGACTTTGTTGTCATTCATCCACGGAACATAGTCAGAAGGGCCTATATGAATATCTTCGTTGGTCATCTGCCGCATCATTTGAGACTGCACAGCCTCTGTCTTTGAAACCTTTTTTGACTTGAGCCTGCCATGATTCAACATATTCAGAAAATCCGTGTTTCCGCCGACATTGAGCTGATAAGTGTGCGATATGTTTACGCCCCTGTCCATAAACAATTTTGTGAGTATCCGGTGAATTATGGTAGCGCCTATCTGTGACTTTATATCGTCTCCGATTATGGGGATGCCCTTTTCCTGAAATCTTTTTATCCAGACGTCATCGGACGCAATAAAAACCGGTATGCAGTTGATAAAGCCGACCCCGGCCCGAAGGCAGGCATCCGCATAATATTTTGTGGCATTTTCCGAACCAACCGGAAGATAATTGACAAGCATTTCAGCGCCGCTCTCTCTCAAAACAGCCGCGACATCACAAGGCTTCTCATCCGAAGGTATAAATCTTCTTTCATCAGGATAATCAGCCATATGCGGGGATATGCCGTCAAGAATATCTCCCATGCTAACCTTTACGGCATATTCCGGGATATCCTGATAAAACGACTTTGTGCAGTTTGGTCTCGCAAATATCGCTTCCTTTAAGGGCTTGTTTACTTTTCTTATATCAACATCAAAGGCTGCCACAACCTCTATGTCCTCCGGAAGATAACCTCCCAAATTGTAATGCATCAAACCTGAAACAGCATCATTGGCTTGCTTTAAAGACCTGTAATATTCAATCCCCTGGATGAGGGAGCTTGCGCAATTGCCGATGCCAGCAATTGCTATTTTTATCTTGCCCACTTTTAGCACCTCTTCAAGTAATGCGCAACAGATAGTTAGTTAAAAGGACTCTCTCTACCGATTACGCAACAAATTTATTTTATCTCTATCTGTCTTGGTAAGTCTTTGTATTTCTTGGGAAGGCTTATCCTTAGTATCCCGTCATTCATCTTTGCTTTGACATCAGACTGTTCTATGTCAGAAGGCAGAACAAAGCACCTCGAAAACGCCCCATAAAATCTCTCCATCTGATGATAACTCCTTCCTTCCATATTCAGCCTTCTTTCGCCCCTAATTCTAAGGACATTGCCTTCAACCCTTATATCAATTTCAGATTCCTTTACGCCGGGCAATTCTGCTTTTACAACAAATCCTTCCGCAGTCTCGTAAACATCAACAGCAGGCGCCCATGCAGGAGACTGCGCATCTCCTGACATTGTCTGCATATCCTCAAAAAGTTTGTTTATTCTCTCTCTTAAAGAGAACATATCCTTTAAAGAATCCTTTTTTTTCATTTATTTCATATGCCTCTTTTATAAGAACATGAACAGAATTTTATAAATTAACTCATGCCATAATGTCAAGGCCGCATGGATTCAGGCATAAATAATTTGAAATTTCCGCCTTTTCCCTTAATTACTTGTTAAGGATATATTTCGTATGGGAATTTATAATGCTGTCAATCTCGGATACAAAATATTCGGGTATATTTATCCTCCCTATCGTCATTACATCCCATTTTAAAAGACTTCTATAAAACATCATAGCGCCTATGGACAGCGTTATAGCTCCATCGCCTGTTTTGCATTTATGGCATATCACCGCACCCTCTGGCGCATAAAACCTAAAATGCTCTGGCAGGCCTTTGGACTGACGGGTATGTGGCTTTGCCTTGGAAGTCCCTTGACGCGAATCCCTTTTATCCACTACAGAATCTCCGCATATGCCGCATATGTCAAGCCTTGGAGAATAGCCTGAGAATTCCAGAAATTTCATCTTAAAATATAGATAATACAGTTTGTTGCCGGAATCAGACTCGAGTTTTAGCATCGTGCCAAGAAGCAGCCTGAAAATATCCTGATTAGGTTCCCGATCAGGAAGAAAATTAATGCCCAGAGTCAGCATTTCGGATATATTGACAAGGCACTTAATATCCTCTCTCAAGGAATAAAAAGGTCTTATAATATCCGATTGGGTTAACCTTGGAAGATTAGCATCTTCCCGGCCAATAAACGACAACCTCGAATAAGTGAGCGGTTCAAGGCTGCTTCCGAATCTGCTTTTAATCTTTCTCGGGCTTTTTGCAAAGACCTTCATCAAGCCATAGTCACGCGTGAAGTAAGTAACTATTAGGTCTGCCTCTCCAAAAACAGCGCTTTTTAAAACAATCCCTTCTGTCCGTCTTAACATATTCGTTACTCGTTACCCATTGCCCGATAAACGAATAACTAACAACTAAGAACTATTTTACATGACATTTCCGAAATCCTCCGGCCTGAGATTCTTCAGCCACTCCTCAAGCTCATCTCCCCTTCTGACCTCCATAACGCTTTCTTCAACAAATATCGGCGCCTGTGCCCTAAGAGCGACTGCAACAGCATCAGAAGGCCTGGAGTCGATTGCCACCTCTTTCTTCCCATCAGTTGCATAAATAAGGGCATAATACGTATTGTCAACTATTTCTGTTATTACTATCTTTGTGATCTTGGCATTTAACCCGTCAAATACATTCTTAACAAGATCATGCGTAAGCGGCCTTGGAGTAACAACCTTTCCAAGAGCGAGCGCAATGGAATCCGCTTCTGGTTTGCCTATCCAGATTGGCAATGTCTCACTGCCTTCGCTATGCCTTAACAGCAGAATATACATCCCGCTTCTGGGATCAAACAACAGTCCTTCCACCTTCATCTGCATCGTCATAATTATTTTTTCAACCCAAATTCTTTTAATATCATATCCTTACTTCGCCAGTCCTTTTTAACCTTTACCCACAGTTCCAAAAAAACCTTTGCGCCCAACAACTTTTCTATATCTTGCCTTGCGAGGGTTCCTATTTCCTTGAGTCTCGCACCGCTTTTACCTATTATAATACCTTTTTGTCCTTCTCTTTCAACATAGATATTTGCGTGTATTAAAATCAAGCCGTCTTCCCGTTCAGACCACCCTGTCACATCAGTAGCAACAGAATGAGGTATTTCATCCTCTGTTCGCTGAATTATCTTTTCCCTGATTATTTCCGCGACCATGAACCTCTCGAGTTGATCGGTCACAAGATCATCCGGGTAATACTTGGGGCCTTCTGGCAGATAGTTTATAACAGTTTTCAGCAGATCATCCACCCCTATGCCCTGAAGCGCTGATACTGGCATTATTTCTTTAAAATCATACAGCTTGCTGTATGACTCCATCACAGGAAGCAGGTCTGTTTTTTTAACAGCATCAATCTTATTCACCAGAAGGAATACAGGTTTGTTAAGCTTTCGCAAGGTTTCTATTATGAATTTATCACCTGCTCCCGGCTGTTCAGGTTCAACCATCAAGAAAATTACGTCAACCTCTTTGGCTGTAGCATCCGCCTCTTTGACCATCAATTCGCCAAGCCTGTGCTTAGGCTTGTGAATTCCAGGTGTGTCAATAAATATAATCTGGGCATCCGGCAATGTCTTTATGCCGATTATCCTGTTTCTCGTTGTCTGCGGTTTGGGCGAAACAATAGCAATTTTTTGGCCGAGGATAGTGTTGAGCAGAGTTGATTTGCCCACATTAGGCCTGCCTATTAAAGAAACATACCCGCTTTTAAACTTGGCAGTTCGCATACTAAACATATTACCTTTTCTCCTTCACTCTATACGAGTCATTGACAATCGCAATTTCATCCTCTGTCAAGCCATACAGCTTATACACCATTTCATCAATCTGCCGCTCAAGGGCGGAGGTGTCGGCACTGAGTTCTTTCTTTTTAGCGGCAAACAAATAATATCATAAATCCATTTAATATATTCATTTAGATTATAAATAACTAAAGCTGTATGTTTTTTGTTATGCTTTAATTAAGCTTTACAGTGTAAAGCTGTCGGCATTTCTAAGGGTTGTTGGCCCCAAAATAACAGCCCT
>JBBILM010000011.1:0-33685 GCA_037444915.1 Nitrospirota bacterium
GGATTGAAAGCAACAACCCCCTGTTTCCCCCTTAACAAAGGGGGAATTAAAGGGGTTGTTTCCCTTTATTAAGGGGGAATAAAAAAGGACTACCCATTTCAAGTGAGAAAGAACCTAAACTTATCGCATCTTTAAAGGCTTTGAGAAATACCTGCTATCCACAATTATGGCATGAGTTGAGATAAGAAATAAAAAAAAGTATTATAATACTACACCAAATTATGCGGAGGTAGGCAATGGTTACAGGCAAGCCTTTTTTAACTTCAGAACAGATTTATGAAAAAACCATTGAACTTGCGGAGCGAATAACCAGGGATTATGCAGGCAAAGAGATTGTTGCCGTTGGCATTTTGAAAGGCGCCTTTGTTTTCTTCGCGGATATTGTCAGGGCAATTAAAGTACCACTTACCATAGATTTTATTGTTTCCTCAAGCTATCTGAAATCTACATCTACTGGCGAGGTTAAGATTCACTGTGATTTGAGGGATGATATAGCGAACAAGGATGTCCTTCTCATAGACGACATAATTGATACAGGCATTTCGCTTAACTATATCAGGGAGCGGATACTCTCGCTGGGTCCTGCGAGTTTAAAGATATGCGTATTGCTCGACAAAAAAGAGCGGAGGGTTGTGGACGTGCCTGTTGATTATACGGGCTTTGAAGTGCCTAACAAGTTTCTGGTAGGCTATGGACTTGACTATGACAACAAATACCGGAATCTGCCTTATATAGCTACTTTTGTGAAAGAAAGCTGATGTATTTTATCCGATGTTTTCGGCAAATATGGTCTTGGTTATAATAATTTCTTAATAAGGAATATGCATGTATAAGCTTACAATAGAAACAAATTTTGCGTCAGCGCACCAGTTAAGAGGCTATAAAGGAAAGTGTGAAAATCTGCATGGTCATAACTGGAGGGTTCAGGTCAGCGTAATAGCTGACCGTCTTAATGAAATAGATATAGCAATTGATTTTCATGACCTGAAAAAAACGACGGATGAGCTTGTGTCTGGACTTGACCACAAGTTTCTTAATGATATTTTTCCTTTTACTGAAAAAAATCCATCCTCAGAGAATATTGCCCATTGGATATTTGATTCTCTAAAAGATGGTCTTAAGAATTATGAAAATATAAAAGTTTCTGCTGTAACTGTTTGGGAGTCTGCTACTGCGTCTGCAACATATTTCGAATAATAGCACAGGGAGATTATATTCATGAGTATGGAAATTGCCGCGAGGCTTGTCGAAATGGCTTTAAATAAAGGCGCTGAAGAGGCAGAGGCTTATGTGAGAATGTCAAAAAAGCTGACGATCGAGGTCAAAGATCAAGCAATAGACAGCCTTGATTCATCTGTTACAGCGGGATATTGTATAAGGGTTATCAAAGACAGAAGGCTCGGTTTTTCTTATTCCACTGATTTTAATAACATCGCTGTTACCGCGGAAAACGCGATTGAAGGAACAAGATATTCAGAACCTGACGATTATCTTGGCCTGCCTCATACTCCACCTTCCATCAGTTCGGAAAACGGGGTGAAAGTTTTTGACAACAGAATAGCTTCTTTATCCGAAAGTGATGCCATAGAATATACCCTTGCCATAGAAAAATCCGCGCTTAAAGAAGATATTAGGATAAAAAAGGTCAGAAAGGCTTCCGGCAATTTCAGTTCAAGCAATACCTATATTGCGAATTCAAGGAATATTAAAGCCGAGTATGCCTCAACCGCCTGTTCAGCGCATGTAATGGCAGTGGCCGAGCAAGATAGCGAAAGCCAGATGGGGTGGGACTATCAGGGCAGCAGGTTTCTTAAGGAAATCAGCTTTGAGCAGATCGGCAGAAATGCTTCAAGGAGGGCTTTAGATCTGCTTGGCGCGCGAAAAATAAGCTCGCTAAGAGGCTTTATCCTGCTCGATAATTCCATTTCATCAGAATTTTTGGGTTTATTCTCAGCAGCCCTTTCCGCAGAGTCGGTTCAGAAGGGCAAATCCATGCTTGCTGGGAAGAAGGGTGAACAGGTATTAAGTGAAAGGCTCAGCGTGAAAGACAGCGGGTTAATTGACAATAAACTTGGAAGCAGGCCTGTGGATGATGAGGGTGTATCAACATCAGAAAAAACTCTGATAGAAAATGGGGTTTTACAGTGTTTTTTATACAATACATATACGGCAAAAAAGGACGGGGTGCGTTCTACAGGAAACGCGATAAGAGGCGGATATACAGGGCTTCCTTCAGTGGGAGCAACAAACCTGTATCTTGAACCTGTGTCTAAAGAGCATGTCACGAATTTTAAAGGACTGGTCGAAAATGTAGACAGGGGCGTTTATGTTATAGAAACTATGGGCATGCATACAGCCAATCCAATAACAGGCGAGTTTTCGGTCGGGGTATCCGGATTATGGATAGAGAAAGGACAGATAAGTTATCCCGTGAAAGAGGCGGTTGTATCAGGAAATATACTTGACCTGTTCAAAAACGTGATAATGGTTGGTGATGACCTCAGATTTTATGGTAATATAGGTGCGCCGAGTCTTTTGATAGAAAATATAGATATTAGCGGATAGATAAAAAGATAATATTGATAACAGTTCATGCACGGAAAGACCATTAGTAATCGGCATGAGCTATACATGGAGGAATTTAATGGACTATTTATTAACAGAAGAACAACTGATGATCCGGGACCTTGCAAGACAGATTGCAGAGGAAAAGGTTGTACCTATCAGGGCAGAGCTTGATGAAAAAAATGAGTATCCGTGGGAAGTAATAAAGGTACTGGCTCAGTCAGACATGATAGGCCTCTTCATCCCAGAGGAATACGGAGGACTCGGTAAAGGATGTCTTGAACTTTGCATAGCAGTGGAAGAACTGTCCAGAGCCTGTCTCGGCGTATCAACAACATATGCTGCCAATGCATTGGGTACGTATCCGATCCTGCTTTTTGGCACCCATGAGCAGAAAAGCAAATTTCTGCCGGATATTGCTGCAGGAAAAAGACTGGTGGCGTTTGGACTTACAGAGGCAAATGCCGGAAGTGACGCAGGAGGCATTCAGACTACCGCAAGGCTTGAAGGAAACGAATATGTTTTAAACGGCACCAAACAATGGATTACCAACGGCGGAGAGGCAGAGATATACACCATAATCGCTATTACCGACAAGTCAAAAGGACCGAGAGGGGCGTCTGCCTTTATTGTTGAAAAAGACACTCCGGGCTTTACATTCGGCAAAAAAGAAGACAAGATGGGTATAAGGGCGTCATCCACAAGGGAATTGATATTCGACAACTGCCGGATTCCGAAAGAAAATATATTGGGCAAGGAAGGCATGGGCTTTATCGTGGCAATGAAGACCCTTGATTCCTCAAGGACTGGTGTAGGCTCTCAGGGAGTCGGCGTTGCGCAGGGAGCATTTGAAGAGGCTGTGAAGTTTGCGAGGGATAGAAGGCAGTTCGGACATCCTGTTATAAGTTTTCAGGCTGTTCAGCATATGCTGGCTGATATGGCAATTCAGATAGAGGCCGCAAGGTCGCTGGTGTATTCAGTTGCGAGGTTTGTTGACAGCGGCGCCAAGGATGTTTCCAAGGAGTCTGCTATTGCCAAGACCTTTGCTACCGATGTAGGCATGAAAGTGACTGTTGATGCGCTGCAGGTTATGGGCGGCGCCGGATATATGAAGGAATACCCTGTTGAGAAGATGATGAGGGACGCCAAAATACTGCAGATATACGAAGGAACGAACCAGATACAAAGAAATGTAATTGGTCAGGCATTGATCAAGGAAGCGGCAAGAAATAAGTAATAAATTAAAATTCTATTACAAAAAAAGGATGCGTTAACGCATCCTTTTTTTGCTTGATTCATATTATATTTTGTCTTTATCGAGATTTTTTAAACTACTGGAGGTTATATGCTTATCGATGCTCGTGGAATGCCATGCCCAAAACCTGTAGTAATGGCTGACGAGGCCTTATCCGCGATAGGAGAGGGTATTGTTGAAATACTTGTTGACAACGAGGCATCAGTAAAGAATCTGACGCGATTTGCGAAAACCAGCGGCTTTTATTCGGAGACATTAAAGGAAGATGTCCACTGGAGGCTGAAAATTGTGAAAGGGTATCCATGCGAGATAGAGGATTCCCGAACAGATGCCGATTATGCGGAATTCACAGCAAAAAAGGATATATTGCTCATTGTTTGCTCTGATATCATGGGCAAGGACGAAGTCCTCGGTAAAATGCTTATCAAGGCATTCTTTGAAACCATGAAGGTTACCAAGGAAATCCCACACACGATCTTTTTCCTTAATGCCGGTGTTCGCCTTACTACAATAGATGAGGAGATTTTACCTATTTTAAAGGATATAGAAGCCATGGGTGTTGAAATATTCAGTTGCGGGACGTGCCTTAAATTTTACAATCTCGAATCCAGTTTGAAAATCGGTTACAGAGGGACAACGAATCATATAGTAGAGGGAATGAAGGATTTTAAAAAAACCGTCTGGATAGGTTAACCCTGAAAAAGTTCATCAGGCCAATATGCAGTTCTATTCCGCTTAAAATAAGGCATATAACGGCTTAATGATTATCTGAAAGATTTGAAACTTATACTTTTTGACATAGACGGTACGCTTATCGATACTGCCGGGGCTGGCTCCAGGTCTCTGAATTTTGCGTTCAGGGAGTACTTCTTTATTGAAAATGCGTTCGCAGGAATCAGCATGGGCGGAAAGACCGATATCCAGATAATCAAGGAGGGTCTTAATAAACACAACCTTGTTCACAATAAGGGGATTATAAATGATATTGTCGAGGTGTATTTAAAATATCTGAAAGTAGAGATGGACAATGACAGAAAACATGTCATGGCCGGGGTTTGCGAAATACTCGATGTAATCGGCAATAACGGAAGCGATTGCTGTGTCGGATTGCTGACAGGCAATATAGAAACCGGCGCGAGGATTAAACTGCAGCCGTTCGGATTAAATCAGTATTTCCTGTCAGGAGCCTTTGGCAGCGACGATGAGGACAGAAATAAATTGCTGCCATTTGCAGTTAAAAGGTTTGAGTCTATTTCGGGAAGGACCATTGATTATAAAGATTGTATAATAGTGGGAGATACGCCGAGGGATGTCTATTGCGCAAAACCTTATGGAGCGCGTTGCATAGCGGTTGCTACCGGAACCTATAATTCCGAAAGCCTGTATGATGCCGGAGCAGATGTTGTAATGGAAGATCTTTTGGACACCCGTTATTTTTTAGAGGCGATTTATTTATTAACAGAACCAGGTCGAAAAACGGAGGGAAAATGTCGCTCATAATGTCTGGAAAAGAACTCGCTGAGGTTATAAAGGAAAATGTGCGGCAGGAGGTTAAATCTCTCAACAACAATGGCATTGATGTTGGGCTTGCCCTGATGCTTGTCGGTGATAATCTTTCTTCAAAGATGTACTTAAACGCGACATTGAAGGCATGCCGGAGCACAGGGATAACTCCTCATGAATACAGATTCAATGAATCAGCAACCATGAATGAGATGTTGAATGCTGTCAATTCAATCAATAATGATGAGCGGATACACGGGCTGCTTGTATTTTTCCCTTTGCCAAGGAGGATAAACAGCAGAAAAATTGTAAACTCGATAATCCCTGAAAAAGATGTTGACGGGCTTGGCTCTATTCCAATAGGAAAGTTTGCTGCAGAGGAATCCACTTTTCAGCTTTACTCAGGTGCTCAGCATCCAATGTCGCTTCAGTCTGTAGGCTTTTTGCCGTGCACTCCATTTGGGGTTATAAGATTGCTCGAACATTTCAATGTCAATATAAGAGGCAAACACGCGGTTGTTATAGGCAAGAGTCTTGCCGTTGGCAAGCCGCTTTCGCACATGCTCTTAACTAAAGAGGCGACTATTACGGTATGTCATAAGGAAACGGTTAACCTTGCCGATATCACAAGGCAGGCAGATATTCTATGCGTTGCAGCCGGAAGGCCGAACCTTGTAAACGGAGACATGGTAAAAGAGGGAGTTATCGCTGTTGATATCGGAATAAATGTTCTTGATAACGGATCTGTTGCTGGAGATATAGATTTTCAATCAGTGTCAGGGAAGGCATCTCTTATCACACCTGTGCCTGGAGGAGTTGGGCCAGTTACAATTGCCATGCTTCTTGAAAATACAGTTAAATCAGCAAAAGCGAGGGCGTAGGAAAATTTCGTTACATTTCAGATGTATTGATTGACAGAACCGATTCTTTTGCTATTTCCCTGACATTTGGGTCTTTGTCATTATATGAATTTAGTAGAAACGGCAATGCATCCGGATGATTTATCAGACCGAGAAGGTGCGCGGCATCGCCTCTTACCGTTGCGTTTGGGTTATTGAGCAGTCCACCGATTTGTGGGATAAGTCTTACAAAATTCTCCTGTTTGAATGAAACCATTTCTTCAACAAGGGCTATAGCACCGAGTCTGACCCGCATTCTTTCATCCAGTAACATGTCAATTATTAATGGAAAAAGAGATTCATCATGTTTGAACATATCAATGATATTTTCGAGGAATCCCTTTTCCATATGTTCGAGAATCATTGTTCTCAGCTCATTATCTATTATTTGAATATTTTGATTCATTTTTTAAATGCACCTATCAGTGCCAGTCGTATCTCCTTTTTTTTCTGCCAAATATGTATTTTTCCGCGGAAAGGGCGGCAATACATCCATGAGCAGCAGCGATTACAACCTGTCTTACCTCGGTGCAAGAGACATCCCCTGCGCTTAATACGCCGGGTATATTGGTCTCCATCATCTTGTTTGATATAACGCATTCGTCTTCGGAAAGTTCTACGGATCCCTGTAAAAAATCTATGACAGGCTTGCTTCCGTGAAGATATACAAATACACCGGACAACTCAAGAACTGTTTCGCTGCCTGAGATGTCTTTGAGCCTTATTCGTTCGACAAACTCGTTTCCTTCAATTGACGTTGCGGAAAGGCCAAGCATAACTTTAAGATTACCTGTTTCTAAGGCAGGATGGTCATCAGATACCTTTAGCGATTTAGAAGGTGATATCAGATATACAACCTCGGCGAAGCGGGTTAATAGTTCCGCTTCTTTCAACGCCTCCTCAGAATCTCCGAGTACGCAAACTGTCTTTCCCTTGAAAAAAGCGGCGTCGCATATCGCGCAATAGCTGACGCCCATGCCTAAAAATTTGCTCTCGCCATTTATGGTGGGTTTTCTACCCATTGAACCAGTGGCTATAATGACTGCCTTGCCTTGATATGTTTGAGTCAGAGTGAATACCTCTTTTGTTTCGCCTTCAAGTGATACCCCGATTACCTGAGCTTCAACATATTCAGCTCCGAAATCAACAGCCTGACGGCGGAATATATCCAGTAATTCCTTGCCTGTCAGTGGCTTCTGAAGTCCCGGATAATTCTCTATCAGGCTTGCAAAGGCGAGGGCTCCTGCAGAGGCAGATTTGTCGAGCACTATGGTTTTCAGCTTTGCTCGTGACGCATATTGGGCGGCGCTGAGACCGGCTGGTCCGCCGCCTATTATTATTACATCATATAATGTATTGGACATAAGACCTCCAAAATGCTGGGATATAAAAATTATAATACAAGACTGATGCTAATGTCTTTAACCCGACAATATTAATTAACCCTTCTATTGAGCAAGCATAGACTACGTAATATGAATAACAACAATGATTATCTAATAATGCCCTGATCCACAATTGCAGTTTGCAGAAGAGTGTAGAATCAGAGATACCCCCCTTATTAAGGGGTGGAAGGGGTGGAGTTGCGAGTAAAGTCTTTTTATTATCTATGCTTGCTTTAGTACCCATTAGCTGCATTTTTACGATTAGACATAAGATTACCGCAGCATATACAGATAAATTGCTTCGTCCCATCGATTATTCGCTTATAAATGCCTTTATCTGTTCGCGCTATATATTTAACTGAGTTGTGAGGTGATAGACTCATAAATATAGTTGAATATTGTTTAGATGTTCTGTTATTATTATAAGAATGCGTTGAGACTGCTTGATTGATCATAATTGAAGATTAATATGCACCGGCAGAGATTGATGCTAACTGTCCACTCTGAAATTAAGGAGGCGTAATGAGCAATAAAAATGATGGCCAGCCTGTTATTGATAAAGTATGGAATTTATTTTCATCCATAACTTTCGCAATTGTTGTTTTTTCACTTATATCACTGACATCTATTGTAGGAACCGTAATCGAGCAGCGTGTTGAACCCGAAAAGAATATCAAATTGCTGACCAAATTTGTCGGCGAGTCTTTTGCGCCAACTGCTTACAGGGTTTTGGATTCACTCGGTTTTATGAATATGTACCAATCATGGTGGTTTATCGCCCTTTTGCTTATTTTTGCCGCAAACATTGTTATTTGTTCTCTTGACAGGCTTCCAAAGATATGGAACATGATTAAAGAACCAATAAAGCCTGTTCCGCAAGACGTGCTTAACGCAATGCCGATAAAAAGGGAGATTTTACTAAAGACCGGCATTGACAAGGCTAAGGAAGCTGTTGAAGCAGAGCTTAAAAAGATAGGTTATAAGGCATCTGTTAGTCAGGAGCCTGACGGCATTCAGCTATATGCGGAAAAGGGCAGATACAGCAGGCTCGGAGTGTATGCAACTCATTTAAGCATTCTGCTTATTTTGATAGGAGCCGTCGTAGGAATATTTTTTGGATTTAACGGTTTCCTGAATCTTTTGGAGGGAACATCGTCTGATGTCGCTTATATAGGAAGAGAAAAAGAGATTCCCCTCGGTTTTCAAATCAAGTGCGATGATTTTGATGTGCAATTTTATGGAAAAACAGACAGGCCTAAGGAATTTTCGAGCTGGCTTACTATTATTGACAATGGCAGGGAAGTAGTAAAGAAACAAATAGAGGTTAATGCGCCTTTAAAATACAAGGGCATAACATTTTATCAGTCAAGTTATGGTTTTTGGGCAAATGAAAATGCCCTATTTAAATTCAGCCTCGTATCTTCAGACGGAAAAAGAGAGGATGTAATGCTTAAATTCGGCGAATCGTTCACGATGCCCGGTACAAATATAACAGGCAAGATCTCCGATTTCAGCCCAGCCTTGAAAATGGATGCGTCTGGAAAGCCTTATACTTATGCCGAGATGATGCATAATCCCGCTGTATACATAACATTTTCTGAAAACGGAGAGTTTAAATACAGGACATGGATACTGAGCCGTTATCCCCAGTCATGGAGGATACCTGACGGTGTGGTAGAATTTAAAGACTTCTGGGGCTCCCAATACACAGGATTGCAGGTGCGAAGGGATCCAGGAGTGTGGATAGTGTATCTTGGAAGCATTATTATGACGGTTGGTCTTTATGCCTCTTTTTTCATGAGCCATGCAAGAATATGGGTCATGCTTAAGGACGATAAGAAAAACACGAAGGTTTCTGTTTCCGCATCTATAAATAAAAACAGGGTATCTTTGGAAGAAAAAATAGAAAAAGTTATACGGTCATTGAGTCATTAAGCCATTTTATTGCAATTTTCTTAATTCCTCAATGCTTTTATAAGGGAGGTATTTTAATATGGAGAGTTCACAGTTTTTCGGAATATCGAGCGTTGCTTATATCCTCGCAATGGTGGCTTACATCAGTTACCTTGTATTTAAAAATTCAACGGTTGGTATTGTTGCTTCAACAATTACGTATGTTGCCTTTGTTTCCCAAACAATGGCTTTTTTGCTCAGATGGAGGGAGTTTCATGATCTGAGCCAGATGGGGTGGATAAGATCAATCCCTCTTACCAACCTATACGAATCACTCGTGTTTTTTGTTTGGTGCTTAATACTCGCTTATCTGATTATTGAATTGAAGTACAAGAACCGGTCATTTGGCGCGTTTATTACGCCCATAGCAGGCATGGCGCTCGCATTCATAGATATATCAGGCATGGCAAAGGATATTCAGCCGCTTGTTCCTGCTCTCCAGAGCAACTGGCTTTTGGTTCATGTTATTATGAGTTTTATAGCTTATGCGAATTTTTCGATAGCCTTTGCTACCGGAATTATGTATCTTGCCCTGACATCGGAAAACAGGACCAGCGGCATATATATATTCTGGACAGTTATTTTGGGTATATTTCTCGCAATACTTTTAGCAATGGGCATTGATTTCCTTACATTTAAGGTTGCTGTGAAAACACCGGATGCCTTTATAAAAAGCCATCTTTTCAAGGCTACATTCAGGAGCGATTCTGGTTTCATGGTGATGCTTAGCTATATTGGCGCGGCAGCTTTTATGTTCATCCTCTGGAGATTCGGCTACATTTTCAAAAAAATAATCGCATCCTTCAATGTATCTCCTGATTTGCTTGATGACCTGACTTACAAGAATATTGCCATAGGATTTCCGATTTTTACACTCGGCGGTCTTGTTTTTGGAGCAATATGGGCTGATCAGGCGTGGGGAAGATACTGGAGCTGGGACCCGAAGGAAACATGGTCATTGATATTATGGTTTGTCTATGCGTTTTATTTGCACGCAAGACTTTTAAGAGGCTGGAGAGGCCCGAAGATAGCTGCAGTGGCTGTGATAGGTTTTTTTTGTATGATATTCACTTATCTCGGCGTTAACCTTCTTTTAAGCGGACTTCACGCGTACGGCAGCGGATAAGAAATAAATTTTTTATGTAAATTTCCCGCAGTAAAAAGCTGCGGGAAATTTACATGACCTGACCAATCAATAATGTTGCCCGCACAGAATTCTAACCCATTTAAGTTTTTAGGCAGTGACTCATTAACAATACTCGGAATTGATACTTCATGCGACGATACTTCCGCATCTGTTGTACGAGGCTGCTGCGAAATTCTTTCTAATGTTGTATCTTCTCAATCTGACATTCACAAAAAATACGGCGGCATAGTTCCTGAACTCGCTTCCCGCAGGCATGTCGAGATGATAATGCCTGTTGTCAGTGAGGCGCTGAATACCGCGGGTGTTTCATTTGACGATATTGACGCTATTGCTGTTTGTAACGGCCCGGGTCTTATTGGTTCATTGCTTGTGGGGTGCGGTTTCGCAAAGGCTGTCGGGTATGCGAAAAAAATACCTGTTATAGGAGTTAATCATCTGGAGGGACATATATTTTCGGCATTTCTTGAAGAACGCGCACCTGAATTTCCATTTTTGTCATTGATTGTCTCTGGCGGACATACGAGTCTTTATATTGTTAAAGGCTTTGGCCGATACCTTGAACTTGGAAGAACTCGCGATGACGCGGCTGGAGAGGCTTATGATAAGGTAGCAAAATTATTAGGTCTCGGCTATCCCGGAGGACCGGTTATAGACAGATTAGCCAGAGAAGGCAATCCAAAGGCGTTTAACTTTCCGCGGGCTTATGTCCCGGAATCCTTTGATTTCAGCTTCAGCGGTTTAAAGACAGCAGTAAAAATAGAGATGCAAAAATCAGAGATCATAAATAAAATGTCTGAAGGAGCATCCGCTGAATCACCAACTCCTGATAATACGCTTATTAATGACACTGCTGCCTCGTTTCAGGCCGCTGTTATTGACGTGCTGGTGAGAAAGGTTGAGTGGGCTATTGTTAAGAAGCTCATCAGGCGTGTCGCGATTTCAGGCGGGGTATCTGCTAACAGCGGGCTCAGAATGCGCATGACTGCCATGGCTGAAGAAAGAGGGGTTGATATGTATCTTCCCTCGGTGAAATTATGCACTGATAATGCAGCTATGATAGCTGCTGCCGGTTATCATCATTACTTGACCGGAAATATCGCGGGAATTGATTTGACTCCAAAGGCCTGCCTTCCGCTTTAATTTTTGTTTTGCTGACAGGCTGGCTATGTTTAAAAATTTGACTTAACTAAAAAAGGGCAAGTATAATTTCAAGTTATGGATGAGATTAATGAACTTATAGAGCAGAGATTCAAGAAACTGAACGAACTGTTTGCAGCAGGAATTGACCCGTACAACAATAGTTTTCAACCCGGATCAGGGGCGGGAGATGTTCAGGAGCAGTATAAGCACTTTTCAGCCGCCGAACTCCAGGCAGAGGCGATTCATAAGGCGATAGCTGGAAGGATTGTTGCGATGAGGGATTTCGGCAAGGCTGCATTTGCGCACATTCAGGATTCTACAGGCAAGATACAGATTTACTTCAAAAAGGATGTCCTTAGTGAAACTTATTCCCTTATAAAAAAAATGGATATAGGGGATATTATCGGGGTTAAAGGAAAACTGTTCAGGACAAAGACCGAGGAACTCACGCTTGAGGTTGAATATTTCGTTATTTTGAGCAAATCTCTCAGACCGTTGCCTGAGAAGTGGCACGGGCTTAGAGATATTGAAACAAGATACAGGCAAAGGTATGTGGATCTCATCGTGAATCCCGATGTCAAGGATGTATTTGCAAAAAGAAGCGCTATAATCAAATCAATACGTGATTTTCTCGAGACGCATGGATTTATTGAGGTTGAAACGCCAATGATGCACCAGATTCCCGGTGGAGCTGCGGCCAAGCCCTTTAAAACACATCACCTTGCGCTCGGCATAAATTTATATCTGAGGATTGCCCCTGAGTTGTATCTTAAAAGATTGCTTGTAGGCGGTTATGATAAGGTCTTTGAACTGAATAAAAACTTCAGAAATGAAGGCATATCGACTAAGCACAACCCGGAATTTACCATGCTCGAATTTTATATAGCCTATAAGGATTATAATTATCTTATGGCGTTTACTGAGGAGTTGTTCGCGTATGTAGCGCAAAAGGCGCTTGGCACATTAAAATTGCCATATGGCGATTCTGTTATAGATCTTACGCCACCATGGCCTAAAGTACCGATTATAGATGCACTTAAGCAGAAAGGCGTTCCAGAGGAGGTAATATCGAATCCTGAGAAGGCCATGGAATGGGCGAGGTTGAAGAAACTTGATATACCCAAGGGTTCATCCCATGCCAAAGTTTTGGATGAGATATTCAAGGAGTTTGTGGAGCCGGAACTTATTCAGCCCACATTTATCATAGATTATCCCGTAGAACTCTCGCCACTTGCAAAGAGAAAGCCGGATAACCCTGACCTTGTTGAGCGTTTTGAACTTTTTATCGCATCCAGAGAGATAGCAAATGCTTTTTCTGAACTGAATGATCCTGTTGACCAGAAGGAGCGTTTTTTAAAACAGGTAGAAGCCAAGGCAATGGGAGATGAAGAAGCCCACTGGATGGATGATGACTTTGTCAGGGCATTGGAATATGGAATGCCGCCTGCAGCCGGCGAAGGGATAGGCATAGACAGGCTTGTGATGCTACTGACTGATTCCCAGTCCATAAGAGATGTCATACTCTTTCCTCAACTCAAGCCTGAAGCATGAATATATAGGATGTCATGATAAACTTTTTCAATCATGACACATCAATGAAGTCTGATCCTCCTCAGGTTCTGGGTGCGAGGGTCGAACTATTAATAACGCCATCTGAAAGAGGTGTTAACAGGTGAACTTCCCATACCAACTTTTCATCGCGTTAAGATACCTGAGATCAAAAAAGAGACACAGGAACATATCTTTTAACACAGTTATATCTGTTTGCGGTGTTGCAGTTGGAGTAGCAGCGCTTCTTGTGGTTCTATCGATTATGAGCGGATTTCACGAAGATCTTCAAAAAAAGATTTTGGGCGCTAATGCACATGCCGTTGTTCTCAATTACAGAGGCGCCGTAGAGGATTATAAATCTGTAATGGAAAGGCTTAAGTCAGAGCCCCGCATTGTTTCAATGTCTCCTTTTGTTCTTGGACAGGTTATGGTATCCTCTGAAAATAAGTCGCACGGTGTTTTTATGAGGGGAATTGATACAGCATCCGAATTAAAGACAACTGACATTTTGAGACATATTAAACAGGGCAGCATAGACGAAATAATGCAATGGCAGAAAGATTCTGTGCCATGGATTATTGTTGGAAGCGAGATGTCGGCAATGCTTGGTGTTTTCGCGGGCAATACCGTAAATATAATCTCCCCTATTGGAGAGATCGGACCTCTCGGAATGCTGCCGAGGATAAAGCAGTTTAAGATTGCTGCTATATTCGAAATGGGCATGTTTGAATACGATATGAATCTTGTTTTAACTGATATTGGTGTTGCGCAGGATTTTTTTGGATATGGCCAATCCGTAACCGGCGTGGAGATAAGACTTGACGATATATATACAGCCCCTGAGGTTCGTGAATCGGTTAATAAAAATCTGGGGTTTCCTTATTATGCCAGGGACTGGATGCAGATGAACAAAAATCTCTTTGCCGCATTAAAACTCGAAAAGTTTGCGATGTTTGTAATCCTCATACTCATTGTACTTGTGGCATCGTTTAACATCGTGAGCACTCTTATGATGAATGTTATGGAAAAGCAGAAGGAGATTGCGATATTAAAGTCCATGGGCGCCAAGAACAAGGATGTTATGCTTATATTCATATTTCAGGGGTTGATGATAGGAATCGTAGGAACTATAATAGGAGTAAGCGGAGGTTACGCGCTCGGAAAACTAATTCATAATTACGAGATTATAAAGCTGCCTGCTGATGTTTATTATTTAAGCAAGCTGCCAGTTAAGATGAAGTTGTTTGATTTTGTTGTTGTATCTTTTTCAGCGGTTGTTATTAGCTTTTTATCGACTTTGTATCCTTCGTATCATGCGTCAAAGCTTAGTCCTGTTGAGCCGCTGAGATATGAGTAAGGAGAAAGTATAATAATGTGTAAACTTGTCAGAAAGGCAGTATGCTTAATAATCATTTCATGGCTGATTTTCGCTGCGATTGCCCTGTTTGGCGGGGGTGAAAAGTTTCGCTGGATAGGGGAGAAGGCTGGCGGAGTTGTTGAAAAATGGAGCCATTCACTTGCAGAAAAGGCGGATAGTTTTAAGGAAAAGACCGAGATTTACAGGGACAAGATACAGAAATGGCTGGATAGACAAGGAAAGACAGATATTATTGACGATAAAAAACCATCGAAAGAAAAACAGTGATAATATAGTGGTTATAATCAGGTGAAACAACTTATAAGGGTAGAGGGACTTAAGAAATCATTTTACACGCCTGCTGGAGAACTTCCTGTGCTGAGGGGAGTGGATGCAGTCTTTAATGAGGGCGAAATGATCAGCATTATAGGCGTCTCAGGAGTAGGAAAGAGCACGCTTTTACACATAATAGGAACCCTTGATAAGCCTACTTCCGGAACTGTCTCGTATAATTTCGGAAGTGAAAAGTCGCTTCAATGGACAGACCCATTTTCATTGAATAACGGAAGCCTTGCCGTATTCAGAAACAACGTAATAGGTTTCATATTTCAGTTTCATTATCTTTTGCCTGAATTCAGCGCAATCGAGAATGTTATGATGCCCGGGCTTATTTCAAACAGGCCAAAGAATCACTTATATAAACGAGCAGAGGAACTCTTAAAAGATCTCGGATTGCAGTCAAGAATAGATCATAAGCCGGGAGAGCTTTCAGGAGGTGAACAGCAAAGGGTTGCGGTTGCGAGGTCTCTTATTCTAGAGCCAAAGGTTGTTCTTGCTGATGAGCCCACAGGAAACCTTGATACTGCTACAGGCGAAGAGCTTTTTAGTATTCTGACCGAAATAAATCAAAAAAAGGGTGTAACCTTCATAATAGTCACTCATAACGAGAATTTATCCAAGAAATGCCATAGAATAATGGAAATGTCAGAGGGGAAGTTGTTGGCTGTCACAGACAAACTGTCTTAACCAAAATTATCTGCTTCAGTTAGCTTCGGAGTAATCTCTTTTTTGTTATTATCAAGTATTCATCGGCTGTTTTCGACAGATATATGAGCGGGATTAAATCCCCTCTGTCAGAAATAGGCCTGTGCTCAAATACCTGTCTCCCCTGTCAGGGAAAATTACTACCAGTCTTTTGCCCGCACCAATCCTATTTGCAACTCTCATGGCCGCATGCATTGCAGCGCCTGATGATATGCCGGCAAGTATGCCTTCTTTTAAAGCGAGTTGTCTTGTCGTATTTCCCGCCTCGTCATCCGTAACCGTAAGCACCTCATTATAAACTTTTGTGTTTAAAATCCCGGGATAGAATCCAGCGCCAATGCCTGCTATCTTATGTTTTCCAGGGTTCCCTCCGGAAAGAATAGGAGAGCCAGCGGGTTCCACGGCTGTTATCCATATGTCCGGATTTTTTTCTTTCAGGACTTCGCCGACACCTGTTATTGTGCCTCCGGTTCCGACGCCTGAAACAAATGCATCAGGCGGAGCGCCCAGGTCATTTATTATTTCGAGCGCGGTAGTGCGCCTGTGCACTTCGGGATTTGAGGCATTTTCAAACTGATGGGGCATGAAATAATCGGGATTATCCTTGTATATCTCTTCCGCCTTTTCAACCGCGCCCATCATTCCCCGGTCTCCCGGGGTTAAAATCAATTCTGCTCCGAATGCCTGAAGCAACTGCCTTCTTTCCATCGACATTGTTTCTGGCATGGTAAGTATAAGCCTGTATTTTTTTACAGAGGCTACCATGGCAAGCCCGATGCCTGTATTTCCGCTTGTTGGTTCAATTATAGCGCTGCCTGGTTTGAGCATGTTTTCTCTTTCAGCGCTCTCTATCATTGAAAGGGCTATTCTGTCCTTAACCGAGCCGCCTGGGTTAAAACCCTCGAGCTTTGCCCATATTTCAGCGCCGTTTTCCCCTGCCATAGCATTAATCCTGACAAGAGGCGTATTTCCTATAATGCCCAAGACATTTTCATTAAGCTTCATAATTCAGCATCCTCCCTTTTTAGACTGGTATTCGTACTAAAAGTGCATTGATTAACCAGAATAATTAATATGGTAAATAATAAATATTTAATGCTAAAATTGCAAATATGATCAGACTCGGTTTTTCACCTTGTCCTAATGATACGTCTGTTTTTTATGCAATTGCAAACAAAAAAATCGATTTGCAGGGCATTGATTTTGATTTTCATATAGATGATGTTGAGGTCTTAAATAAGACTGCTGTTAGAAGAGAGGCTGAGATATCAAAGGTCTCGTGCCATGCGTTTTATTATCTTCAGGATGATTATCGATTTCTGAGGTCAGGCGGGGCATTCGGCCGCAAATGCGGGCCATTACTGGTTCAAAAATCCGAGAAAGAAAACCGGAAATATCACAAAATAGCAATTCCAGGGGAGTTTACAACGGCCTTTCTTTTGTTGAAACTATACCTCGCTGCCGATACTGTCTCTGATATTAAAACCGTCCAATTTATTTCTACGCCATTTCATAAAATCATTGAAGAGGTTAGCGAAGGCACGGTTGACGCAGGCCTGATAATCCATGAGAGCAGGTTTACATATCAAGACCACGGGCTTAAGCAGATTATTGATCTGGGCGAATGGTGGGAAAGGGAGACTGATTTGCCAATACCGCTGGGAGGCATTATCGCGAAAAGGTCTTTAGGCGATTCAGTCGTGAATAGAGTTGAAGACCTGATAAGGTCAAGTGTACAATATTTCCTTGAACATAAGAATGAGGCAATTCCATTTATAAAAGAATACTCTCAGGAATTGTCGAATGAAGTTATATTTAATCATATATCGTTATATGTTAATGACTACACAATCGATATTGGAAGCGAAGGGCAGAAAGCTCTTAATGAATTATTAAAACGGGCAAGGGTAGTGACTGAATACAAATAATAGCCCCAATCGTACGCTGATTTAGCACTGCCTGATAAATAAGTCATTTTCTGACTGAATTGGGCAATACAGTTTGCGGGAATGATAAGTTTTATCATCGGATTTTGGGCTGACTTGATTTAGGCTCTGTTTTTTACTAAAGTGATTTATAAGTGTGAACGAGATGAATTACTAATGAAAAAATAATGGCATAAGGGGTGAGATTATGACAGTAATGTTAGAAGAGTTTACCAAGGAACCGAAAATAGCATATTTTTCGATGGAAATAGGCGTCCGCGGTGACATGTCAACGTACAGCGGCGGTTTGGGCGTTCTTGCCGGAGATACTATTAAATCAGCGGCGGATCTGAATCTTCCAATGATTGCTGTAACGATATGTACTAAAAAGGGATATTTCAGGCAGGAATTGGATATATTCGGAAGGCAGACGGAATTACCTGATGAGTGGGACACAAAAGCTTTTATGACCCCGATAAAAGAAAGAGTCGTTGTTGGCATTGAAGGCAGGGATGTTCAGGTGGGCGCATGGCTGTATATTGTAAAAAGTGCGGCTGGCGGCAAAGTGCCAATTATATTTCTTGATACTGATCTGCCTGAAAACAGCCCTGCTGACAGGGAAATAACGCATTATCTTTACGGAGGGGATTTAAGTTACAGGTTGAAACAGGAAATAGTTTTAGGTGTTGGCGGATCGAGAATGCTTGAGGAAATCGGCATTGAAATAAAAAAATACCATATGAATGAGGGACACTCGAGCCTGCTGACTGTTGAATTATTAAACAGGCATAAAAGGGATATAGAAGAAGTGTGGGATGAGAGGCTTGTATGGGATGCTGAAAAGGTAAGAAGTCTGTGCGTATTTACGACGCATACGCCTGTTGCAGCAGGCCACGATAAATTTCCTTATACAATGGTCGAAAAAATAATGGGTGAGATCATTCCAATATCCGCGTTAAGGGAATTCGCAGGTGCAGAGAATCTGAATATGACTTTGCTTGCTCTAAATCTCAGCAGATATATAAACGGCGTCGCTAAAAAACACGGTGAGGTCTCCAAGACTATGTTTCCGGGCTACGCGATTCATGCCATAACAAACGGAGTTCACTCATTTACATGGACTTGCGACAGTTTTAAGAAACTGTATGACAAATATCTGTCAGGATGGGCGAATGAGCCCGAAATTTTTGTAAGAGTCGGAAAGATCCCTGATGACGAACTTTGGGCAGCGCATATGGAGGCAAAAAAGATTCTTGTAGATTATGTGAACCGAGAGACACAGATAGGAATGAATTACGATACGCTTACAATAGGCTTTGCGAGGCGCGCAACAGCATATAAGAGGGCTGACCTTTTGTTTGCCGATGTGCAAAGGCTTTCCAGGATAGCAGAGGGACGGCTGCAGATTATATATGCTGGAAAGGCGCATCCTAAGGATGATGCGGGCAAAATGCTTATACAACAGATATACGCTGTGAAGGAGATGCTGAAAGACAAAATAAAGATATGTTTCCTTGAAAATTACAATATGGACCTCGCATTAAAACTCGTGTCAGGAGTTGACGTATGGCTGAATACGCCTTTAAGGCCGCTTGAGGCGTCAGGAACCAGCGGCATGAAGGCGACCCATAACGGCGTCCCTAATTTCAGCGTACTTGACGGATGGTGGATAGAAGGACATATCGAAGGATACACTGGCTGGGCTATAGGACCTGCCCATGACGTCCCGGCTGATCCGGCAAGAGATGCTGATGACCTTTATTATAAGCTCGAGAACCAGATAATGCCTATTTTTTATAATGACAAGCGTTTATGGATAAGGATAATGCAAAATGCCATAGGAAAGAACGCTTATTACTTCAATTCCCACAGGATGATGAGAAGATATGTGACCGAGGCGTATATAAGATAAAATAGCTCATCTTAATCTATGGAAAATAAGCATATGCAATCCAGCCAGAAAATTGATAATGTTCCGATGTTATCGGTCATTATTCCTGTTTATGATGAAGAAGGAAACATCTCAGCCCTCTATAAAAGACTTCTTGATACTCTTCAGAATGCCGGAATAACCTTTGAACTTATTTTTGTGGATGACGGGTCAAAAGACAGTTCCCTGAGCATAATAAAAGGGCTTTCAGAGAGGGATAAACGGGTGCGTTACGCGAGTTTCAGCCGAAATTTCGGGCATGAGGCTGCTTCAACCTGCGGATTTAAAATGGCAGAAGGAAAGACCGCTGTTTTAATAGACGCTGATATGCAGGACCCCCCTGAGTTGATACCTGAAATGCTTTCAAAGTGGCAGGAGGGATATGATGTGGTGTACGCAAGGCGGGCATCAAGAAAAGGCGAAAGTTTTCTGAAGAAACTCACCTCTCATTTTTTTTACAGGATAATGAACCGATATAGCAGTACGCCATTGCCGGTTGACGTCGGAGATTTCAGGCTTGTTGACAGGAAGGTAATAAACGCCTTTAACATGCTTTCTGAACGCAACAGATTTGTGAGAGGGCTTTTTACATGGGTAGGTTATAAGCAGGCAGCAATTGAATATGACAGGATGCCGAGGAGTGCGGGAAGAACAAAGTACAACTGGAAGAGACTTCTCATCCTTTCAATGGATGCCTTTTTCAGCTTTAGTCTTGTCCCTTTGCGCCTAAGCATTATATTTGGAATCGGTACAATCATATTCAGCTTTATCAATGTTGGAACAATAGTTTTTCAGCGGCTTTTTCTCGGCCTAAACATCCCGGGCTATGCCCTTCTTACGGCAGGCATGTTTCTTTTAGGAGGTGTGCAACTCACATTTTTGGGTGTAATAGGGGAATATATCGGAAAAATCTATACAGAGGTGCAGGGAAGGCCCCTGTATATTATAAAATCGAGCAGTGATGAGATAATAAACTGAAATATTTTAAGGATATTTTTCTTGATAAAATATGCTAAAATAAAAAACTTCCAGTGAAGCGGCTGTTTTCGGATTTGGCTCCTCCGCAAATAGTTATATTTAAAAAAAAGTTTTGATTTAATGAGGTGAGAGTGTCTGAAAAAACTTTACCACAATTGATTATTAAGGATAAAAAGATAAAAAGTCCTATTATTCAGGGCGGTATGGGGGTCGGCGTGTCTCTATATCCGCTTGCAAGCTCTGTTGCAAATTCCGGCGGTCTGGGAGTTGTATCGAGCGCATGCCTTGACAGGCTTGTTACTAAAAGGACAGGGAAGAAATACAACTCATACGAGGCAGCTTATGAGGAAGTATCCCTGGCAAAGGCCAAAGGAGGCTTTGCAGGAATAAATATAATGTGCGCGCTTGTAAGAGACTATAATGATTCAGTCAAAGGCGCTATTGATGCTGGAGCCGATGTTATCATATCGGGCGCGGGATTGCCATTAACCCTTCCTGCTATTCAATCCCCAAAAGATACAGCATTGATTCCGATTGTGTCATCTGCGAGGGCGCTCGAGATTATTTGCAAAAAATGGGAAAAAATAGGGTACAGACCGGATGCTGTTGTTCTTGAAGGTCCATTGGCTGGCGGACATCTCGGATTTAAAATAGACCGGGTAGATGTTCAGGAAAACAGACTCGAAAATCTTTTCCCTTCTGTAAAGGAAATGGCTATGAAATATGGCGATATACCTGTTATTGTTGCTGGCGGCATTTATACCCACGAAGATATTATGAGATTTATAAATATGGGGGCGGCTGGCGTACAGATGGGAACCAGATTTCTTGCAACTGAGGAAAGCTCGGCAACAGAAGACTATAAGCAGGCGGTAATTAAGGCGAATGATGAAGATATAGTTGTCGCGCATGACCCGGGTTCGCCCTGCGGCCTGCCTTTTAGAGTAATAAAACAATCTCCGATGTATGTATCTTCCTTGCAGAAACTGCGCCCGCCTAAGTGCGATAAGGGATATGTGCTGTTAAAGGATAAAGAGGGCAAATTCACTATTTGTCCTGCCAAGGAGAGCAACGAACATCACTTCTGCATTTGTAACGGGCTTTTAAGTTCCGCTGGTTATAATACCGACAAGGAAGAGCCGCTTTATACCGTAGGCACTACAGCATCTCGGATAGATAAAATAATGTCCGTCGAAGCTCTTATGAATGAGCTTACAGGAGGAAGTGTAAAGTAGCTCTTAAGAAGCAGTTTTGTCAGCGCATTCTTTTGCTATTTTGTCCAGAATGCCGTTAATGAAAGAAGCTGACTCTGATGAGGAGTATTTTTTGGCAATTTCAAGTGCTTCGTTAATAGTGACAGCAGAGGGTATATCTTTCCTGAACAGGAGTTCATAAGCGGCAAATCTCAGTATATTCCTGTCAATGCTCGCCATTCGTGAGACCTTCCATTTTTTCGCGGTTTTTTGGATAATTGAATCTATTTCAGAAAGATTATTGATAGTTCCGAATATTATATTATCCGCAAACATTCTTAATTCGCTGTCATTTTCTCCTGCAGATGCCCAGAATATATCGAGTTCTGACGTTAAATCAGGGAACAGCTCTTTTTTAGTGGCAGTTTTTTCTTTATTTCTTGTCCTGTCAGTTTCTGCTGACCCTTCCAAAAAATCGAGCCTGTATAAAAACTGCAACGCATATTCTCGCGATTTCCGGCGTTTCATATTATATTGAACCGTGAATAAAAGATATGATGAAAATCAGCACGATGTCTATTCTACTCTACCGTTGATCAAGTTTTTTATATATAACCGCATAACTTATAATTTTTTTATTACCTGCGCCATTTCTATGGCTGTAATTGCCGCATCCCAGCCTTTATTTCCAGCTTTTGTGCCTGCCCTTTCAATTGCCTGTTCGATTGTATCGGATGTAATAACGCCAAACGCAATAGGAACACCTGTTTCCAAAGACGCTGATGCTATACCCTTTGATACCTCAGCAGCCACATATTCAAAATGCGGGGTCGCTCCCCTAATCACTGTGCCAAGGCAGATTATCGCGTCATACGCATTTTTAGCAGCCATTTTTTTTGCTATAAGAGGTATTTCAAAGGAACCCGGCACCTTTATGACTTCTATGTCATTTTTAGCCGCTCCATGCCTTATAAGCGCGTCAATAGCGCCGTCAACAAGCCTCGATGTTATAAAGTCATTGAACCTGCCAACTATTATGCCAAATTTTAGTCCTTTTGCCTGAAGTTCGCCTTCGATTATTTTCATTATTCCTCCTGAATATAGAGTTTACACGATTCCTATTCCAAGTTTAGTGCATAGAGTTTAACCCATAAAATGGTAAAAACTCAACAAAACGACATATTTACAAATATGCGGGCAGGCTGACGATTGCGAAGCAGTCCTGTATTTTGGTTCTTTCTCATATTGAGCGGGTAATTCCCTTTAGAAAAGGGGGATGATTACCTACATTCCCCCTTAGAAAAGGGGGATAAAGGGGGTTGTTTCCCCCTTAACAAAGGGGGAATTAAAGGGGGTTGTTTCCCTTTATTAAGGGGGAATAAAAAAGGATTACCCATTTAAAGTGAGAAAGAACCAAAAATATGATGCAGATCAGTAAATTTTGAAAATATGATTCCTGAGGCTAAGGATAAAACAATTCGAATCTTCTAATCCTGATATTTATCAGTATGCCAGCAGCAATAAAATTACTCAAAAGCGCGGTGCCGCCATAGCTGACAAATGGCAAGGGCACGCCGACAACAGGCATCATGCCGAGAGTCATGCCTATATTTACGGAAAAATATACAAAAAACATCGCGGTTATGCCCGTAGCTATTAATCTTCCGACCTCATCTTTTGCCTTTAAGGCTGTATCGAGACCTCGCAAAAACAGTATAAGATAAATGCTTAATAATACAAGACTGCCAAGAAAGCCCCATTCTTCGGCAAAAACTGAGAAGACAAAATCAGTGTGTTTTTCGGGTAAAAATCTGAGTGGACCCTGTGTTCCGTTAAAGTATCCCTTGCCCAATGCGCCGCCAGAACCTATTGTTATCTTTGACTGGGCGATATGATAACCTATTCCAGAGGGATCTGCTGCAGGATCAATAAAGGCAATTATCCGGTTTTTCTGGTAATCCCTAAGTCCATCCCATAAAACAGGTCCAAGGAATGGCACGGAAATAACAGCGATAAGAAGTATGGTTGTGAGGAGTTTTCTGCTTAATCCCTTTGCAATGGAAAGAGCGGCGAAAAGTGACATTAAAAGAATCGCTGTTCCGAGATCCGGCTGATTTATCACGAGCACAAGAGGAAGAATTGCGAATATAAAGAGACTTTTTACAGAAAGATTGCCGCTTAATCCGTTTGTTTGATTGTGCCCATGGTTTGCCACCTGATTGGATAAATAGGAGGAAAACCCTATTATAAAAAGCAGCCTGAAGAATTCAGAGGGTTGAAATGAAATAGGGCCAAGGCTTATCCATCTCTGCGCGCCCATGGTTGTCTTGCCAGCGAAAAGAACAATAACCAGAAGCAGCAATCCGATTGCATACAAAAAATAGGAGAATCTGAACAGCCAAATATAGTCAATGCTTATGATTGCGAACATGGCTGTCAGACCTATCAAAAGCCAAACTATTTGTTTTAAATAATAATCCGGATGCGTGACCGCTTCACCGTCAATCATTATCGGCCTGGTAGCGCTGTATATCGTAACTATTCCGATTGCCGTAAGAACCACAACGCATAGAAAGGTAATCCAGTCGAAATTTTTTATTAATCGTCTGTCAATTTTTATCATAACTATAATTCATAGAGAAGCAAACCAAAAAAGCGTCAAAGAAGAATAAAACCATTCTGTTCTACTGTTCTACTGTTCTACTGTTGTGCTGTTCTGCTGTTCTGCTGTGCTGCTGCTCCTTGCTTTTTATATAAGCTTCTATTGCCTTTTTAGCTATAGGCGCGGCGACCGCGCCTCCTCCTCCGCCATGCTCTACAAATACTGATAAGGCTATCTCCGGATTATCAACAGGAGCGAACGCGACAAACCATGCATGATCCATAAACTTCTCTCCTGAGCCCGCTCTTTTTTTGCTCACTACCTGCGCTGTGCCTGTTTTCCCGCCTATTGTAGTTATGTGGGATCGCGCGCCTTTAGCGGTTCCATTTGGGCCGTTAACAACCGCGGAAAGCGCTTCGTTGACTATCCTTACTGTATCGGGTTTAAGGCTTATCATTTCAGAAGCAGGATGCTGATTACCCATTAAGATATACGGTTTATACGAATATCCTCCATTGATAAATGTTGAGAGGGCCATGGCCATTTGAACGGGAGTTGCAGTAATATAGCCCTGTCCAATGGATGCGATAAAGGTTTCTCCAATGTACCAAGGCTGTCCTTTTTTAGCCTGCTTCCATTCAGTATTGGGTATAAAACCTTTTTTTTCGCTGGAATTCATTATGTCAATGCCTGTTTTTTTTCCGAGCCCGAAGGCGCTGGCATATTTGTAGATTTTGTCTATTCCGAGTCTTTTGCCCACCTCATAAAAATAGACATCGCATGATTCAACAATAGCATTATGCATATCTACTGAACCATGTTTTTTCCAGCAGCCGAAACTCCATTTTCCGTAACCTATGCCGCCTGTGCAGTTGATCCTGGTTTTTGGGTCAATAACGCCTTCTTCAAGGGCTGCTACAGCGGTTATTATTTTAAATGTCGAAGCCGGAGGATACTGACTTTGAATCGCCCTGTTCAGCATAGGGTTTTTTTTGTTGTCAATAATCTCTTTCCAGTCTTTATGTCTTATGCCATTGGAAAATATATTTGGATCAAAGGATGGCAGGCTTTCGATGGCGAGTATCTCGCCTGAATTTGGATTCACAGCCACAAGCGCCCCTGCCTTGGCGCCGAAGGCGTCTTCCACAGACTTTTGGATGTTTATGTCAATGCTGATAGTAACATCCCTGCCTTTTATAGGTTGTCTTTCCTTTATCTTTCTCAACTCTCTTCCGGTTGCATTCACCTCAATTATTCTTTCACCGGGTATGCCTCGCAGTTCTGAATCGAATAATGATTCGACGCCGCCCTGACCAATGAGGGCGTCAGGCGGAAAATGCCTCAAATCGTAATTGGTCGCCTGCGAAGGATTTATTTTTCCGAGATGCCCGATAATATGAGCGCCCACTTTTCCAAAGACATACTCCCTGCCTGTTTCTGTTTCAACAAACAGACCGGGAAAGTCAGACTTTCTTGCCTCGATGCGCGCTATTTCCTCGAAATTCAGGCCGTGCTTGAGCTTTACAGGAATAAAACTGCTGTTGTTTTTTTTTCCAAGTTTTTCCTCTATTTCCTCTTTTTTTAATCCAAGAAGCGCAGCCAGTGCGTCCATATCAACAAGCCTGTCATGATCCAGCACTATTGATACACTGAAGGCAGGTATATTCTTAACAAGGGGAATGTTGTTTCTGTCGTATATTATGCCTCTCGGCGCCGGGGTCTTTATTATTCTTAATCTGTTATTTTCTGACAGTGATTTGAATTTGCTCCCATCCATTATCTGCAACTGCCACAGCCTGAAAACTATTACCAGAAAAACTCCGATTATTATATAAGAGCCTATTTTAATTGTTTTTGAAACCATATTGAACAACAAACCCTATTAGTTATTACTGTTTAGGCCTCAGAAACATGCCAAACGGCATATTAATAATTGCCTGAACAAAAACAACCTTTACCGCGTTAGCAAGATTTATAATGTCACCAGAAAAAAACATTCTGATCCCGATAACTATTGCTCCTTCAAGGAGGGTGAATACTAATATTATAATCGCTCCGAGCAGCGGCGTCCATTTCAGCACAACATTTGTGTACGCGAATGCGCTCAAAAATCCTATTACTCCCTTGCCCAGAAATCCCGGGCCTATAATTATCCCCGAAAGAATATCTTCAACAAAACCTATAATCGCTCCGAAGACGGTTCCTTTAGCTTCTATTAAGTGATGCCTGTAAGATGTGATTTTGCTGCCGGATGATTGAGATGGAAGACCTTTAAGAGCAAAGGCATAAACAAGTGGAATGCTAAAGCTTATGGGATGGCCGTATAAAGAGATTTGTGTCTGGATAAGAAAAACTGTAAAAATAATCAATAGCCACTTCAGCATTTTTACCTTTCATCCTTAGCCCTATGAATAATAACCACCTCCTCCAGATTGGAGTCTGCCTGAAAAGGCAGCGCCTCAACATACTGGAAGAACTCAACGCTTTCCTTCTGAACATTGCTTACGCTGGCAACAGGCAATCCGGGCGGGAATATACCGTCGAGCCCTGATGTAATCACAATTTCACCCTTTTCGAGATTTGTTTCAGGATGTAAATATTTAATAACGCAATGTCTGTAGCCAGTTCCTGACAGGATGCCTTCGTGTCTGCTGTCCTGCATTCTAACAGCAGCCGAAAAATTAGGATCCTTCAGAAGAAGGACATCAGCAAATTCATCCCTTACAGAATAGATTTTACCAACAAGGCCTTTTGGCGTAATAACGACCATGTCTTTTTTGACGCCGTTTTTTGAGCCTTTGTCAATAATCAGGGTGTGCAGCAGCCTGTCGTATCCTCTTCCAACCACGCTGGCTGTTGCAACATAATCCCTTCTTACCCCTTTTAAGGATAAGAGCTCTTTCAGCCGTTTGTTTTCCTCTATTATCTCGCTGTGCTGCTGTATCTCAAGAAGCGCTCTTTCAAAATCCCTTCTTAATGTTTTGTTTTCCTCATAGGTATTCCATGCATCCCTGACATTTGTTTTGATGTTAGAGGTAAACCGGTTGAGCAAATCATAGGGCGATGAAAGCGCTTTATGAAAGAATGAAGACCTTCCATCCCGAATGTATGTCATCAATAACAAGGCAATTAGCAAAAGGACCAGCAGGCCTATAAATCTTTTTCTGCCCCTTGCCATTAATTAGCAGCCAGCGCCACCTTCCTGAGAAGATCGAGCTTGTCCAGCATCATCCCGCAGCCTCTTACAACGGCAGTCAGCGGGTCTTCCGGCACAAGAACAGGCACGCCGGTTTGCTCCCTTATCAGGATATCCAGACCTCTGAGCAGTGCGCCGCCTCCTGCAAGGACAATTCCCCTGTCAACAATATCAGCGGAAAGTTCAGGCGGCGTGTTTTCGAGAGTCACCTTGATAGTATCAAGTATAATCCCAATGCTTTCCTGAAGCGCCTCTCTTATTTCAGCCTCTGTAACATTTATTGCCTTTGGTATGCCTGATATGAGGTCCCTGCCTTTTACCTCCAGAGGCTCTGCCTTTACAGTAGGATATGCCGAGCCGATCTCTATTTTTATCTGTTCAGCGGTGCGTTCGCCTATCATGAGGTTGTATTTTCGCTTTATGTATGAGGATATGGCGTCATCCATCTTGTCGCCGCCTACCCTCACTGCCTTACTGCAGACAATGCCGTCGATTGATATAACCGCAACATCGGTTGTTCCTCCGCCGATATCAACGATCATATTTCCAAAAGGCTCTCCAACAGACATTCCTACGCCAATAGCAGCAGCCATCGGCTCTTCTATCAAATATACCTCTCTTGCCCCTGATGCGTGAGCAGCGTCCTTTACCGCCCTCTGCTCGACCTGGGTTATTCCAGAGGGTACTCCTATGATAACCCTCGGAGAAATAAAGCCCTTTCTGTTATGGGCCTTTGCAATGAAATACTTGAGCATTTCTTCTGTCGCGTCAAAGTCTGCTATCACGCCGTCTTTCATAGGCCTTATTGTGACTATGTTTGAAGGCGTTCTTCCGAGCATTTCCTTTGCTTCTGCCCCGACTGCAACAGGCTTCCTGTTATCGCGCCTGAGAACAACGACCGAGGGTTCGTTGCATATTATGCCCTTGCCCCTTACATAAACAAGCGTATTCGCCGTTCCAAGGTCAATAGCGAGGTCATTGGAAAACATCCCTAAAATCTTCTGTAAAAACACCCTGCCTCCTCTTTCAAACAACAGGCAGCAAACAGCATACTGTTTTTCAATGCTGACTGCTGCGCGTAGTTGATTAATCTTCTATAACATATGTATTGGCGAAATCATCGCCGAGTCTCATGCCCTGTTTATTGCCAAGCATTAAAAGAAATTCGAGTGTGCAGATAATTAAAACAAATAACCATCCGAGAAGCGGAATGCCCGAAACAAGTATAGCCGCTGCAATGGTCGAATTTCTTATTATCGAATCCCTGAAAGTAGCCGCATTGCCTGTATTCAAAGAAATAGTTTTTAATTTCAGAATTTTTTTGCCAATGCTTCTTCCTTCAAAAAGGCCGTCGCTTATTAATATATAAACAATGCCTGCTATAAGTCCAATCTGGGGGATGATCTTCACCGCTATTGCGATTAAGATAAAGTCAATTAGTTTTGCTATAACCCTAAGCAAAAGGCTGGCTTTTTTTATCCCATCAGACATTTAAAATACTATCAGATGATTTGCCTTTTTTTCAACAAAACAACAACTTAAGTCTTACAAAACACTTATAAATTCCCGATATGTCAGTCTATTCCCAATTCATTCGGAACCGCGATCCTTCCGAGAACAGCGGATGCGGCAGCAACAGCAGGATTTGAAAGGTAAACCTCGCTTTCCGGATGGCCCATCCTTCCGACAAAGTTTCTGTTCGTCGTAGCTATGGCCTTTTCGCCTTTTGCGAGTATACCCATATGCCCGCCAAGACACGGTCCGCAGGTGGGGGTCGAGACAACTGCTTCAGCGTCAATAAATATTTCGATCAAGCCTTCTTTCATGGCGTCTTTATATATTTGCTGGGTTGCCGGAAATACAATCATCCTCACATTCGGATTTACTTTTTTGCCTTTAATAACATTAGCAGCCTCTCTTAAGTCTTCAAGCCTTCCATTTGTGCATGATCCGATAACCACCTGATCTATTGAAACATGGCTCAGCTCATCAGCCGGCTTTGTATTGGATGGAAGATGGGGGCAAGAGACAGTCAATGGAATTTTAGAGCAGTCATATTCCCTTATCTCGGAATAAACCGCGTCAGGATCTGATGTGTAGAATGTATAAGGCCTCTTTGCCCTGCCTTTTACATATTCCTCTGTAATGCCGTCCGGGATAATTATGCCGTTTTTACCGCCTGCCTCAATCGCCATATTGCACATAGTAAGCCTTCCATACATGGGAAGACTTTTTATTGTTTCACCCTCAAATTCCATAGCCCTGTATAATGCTCCGTCAACTCCTATATCACCTATAGTATGAAGGATCAGGTCTTTCCCTCCGACCCACTTGTTAAGTTTTCCGTAATAAATGAATTTCATTGACTCGGGCACCTTAAACCAGCATTCGCCGGTTGCCATGGCAGCGGCAACATCAGTTGAACCAACGCCTGTGGCAAACGCGCCGAGCGCGCCGTACGTGCAGGTGTGGCTGTCAGCTCCGATTATCAAATCTCCCGGAACGACAAGCCCCTGTTCCGGAAGCAGTGCGTGCTCAATGCCCATCCTGCCCACTTCGAAGTAGAGTTCGAGATTATACTGTTTTGAAAATTCGCGCAGCAGCTTGCATTGTTCAGCAGCCTTTATATCCTTCTGCGGCGCGAAATGGTCTGGGATAAACGCTACCCGTTCCTTGTTAAATACTTCCTTTGCCCCCGTCTTTTTAAACTCCTCAATAGCGATTGGAGCAGTTATGTCATTGGCAAGTATTAGATCAACCTTCGCATTTATAAGTTCACCGGGTGAAACAGTTTTTTTGTTAGCATGAGCAGCAAAAATCTTTTCTGTAATAGTCATCTGTCCTCCAAAATTTATTTATCTTTTAGGCAGCAGGCTGCTGAAATACGCTTGCTACACATTTAATGTCGCTTGAATATTATATATGCATACAGGACTTATTGACAAGAAGGCATGATAACCCGAAAAATAGAGATAGAAGTATCCGGAAGTTCCCTCTCCCTTGATGGGAGAGGGTTAGGGTGAGGGTGAATATTAACCGAAAAGGTTACCCCTCCCCCTCACCCCCTCCCGCAAGGGGAGGGGGAATTTATGGAGTCAGCGCTTTCTATGTCTATTTTTCGGGATAACACTAAAAATAGAAATAGCGGCTAATGTATTGCAACAGCAGCGTATTCCCATGACATGCTGCGGGATTGCAGTCTGTTAGTGAATGCTTATAAAACGTTATTTAGAGAGGTGAACAACAGGTGAGATATCATGCTTTTTTTATACGAATTTGTTTGTTATTCATGGCATTTTTGTTGCCATCAGTTTCATTTGCTTCAGTAAAAGAATACGACCTGAAAAACGGCCTCAGGGTCCTGATTATTGAAGACACCAAATCCCCTCTTGCGACATTTCAGATATGGTACAGGGTTGGTTCAAGAAACGAGCCCCTCGGCAAGACAGGAATAAGCCACCTCCTTGAGCACATGATGTTCAAGGGGACATCTAAATACGCTTCAAAAGAGTTTTCGAATATTATCCAGAGAAACGGCGGAATTGATAACGCCTTTACTACACGGGATTACACAATGTATTTTCAGACACTTGCCTCAGACAGAATAGACATATCGTTAGATCTTGAGTCTGACAGGATTAGCAATCTTCTCCTCGAACCTGTAGAGGTTGTTAATGAAAGGAATGTTGTGATGGAAGAAAGACGGATGAGATATGAAGATAATCCGAGGAATTTGCTTTTTGAAGAAGTGGTCGCAGCTTCATTCAAGGCGCATTCGTACCGCTGGCCTGTTATTGGATGGATGGCTGATATTGAATCCATTGAAAGGGAAGATCTCCATGATTATTACAGAAAGTTTTATTCTCCTGACAACGCCTTTATTGTGGTATCTGGCGATGTTGTTGCCGATGAATTGATTGTTAAGATAAGGGGAAAATTCGAGGCGATTCCTTCTGCTATTCATGGCATCCAATCCGGACTGAATAACCGGAGTATTTCTGACATTAAAAAGAATATTACCGAAGAGCCGCTGGCAGTAGCTGAAAAAAGGATTTATCTCACTAAAGATGCCGAGTTGCCTTATTTGCTTATGGCGTATCATGTCCCCAATTTCCCCCATGAGGATAGTTATGCGCTTGAGGTGCTTGCAGCGCTGCTTTCTGACGGCAAGAGTTCGAGGCTGTACAAAAATGTTGTGCGTGAAAAAGGTCTCGCATCCAGTGTGTTCTCCGACTACCTCGGTTTTTACAAATCTCCTTTTCTGTTTTTCATTGGCGCCACAGCCGCTATAAAGAAGGATATAAGCGATGTGGAAACAGAGATTCTCAAAGAGATAGAAAATATTAAGACAGAACCTCCTTCTGAAAGGGAGGTGCAGAAGGTGAAAAATCAGATAGAGGCTTCTTTTATATTCGCGCAGGATGCCAATTACTCACGTGCCTTATACGCAGGAATGTTCGAAATGATGGGAGGCTGGCGTTTAATGGACAAATATCTCGAAGGAATAAGAATGGTAACCCCTGCTGATGTACAGGCAGCAGCAAAAAAATATCTGAATGACGTAAAAACCGTGGGCATATTAATACCCGCAAAAAAAACAAAGGAGGAAGCAGGCCATGCGAATTGAAAAATCAGGAATACGGCTTTTGCCAGTTTGTTTTGCGATTTTTACGCTCTGGGTCGCCTTGCTTTCCTTGCCGCAAGCATATGCTGTTGAAATAAAAAAGGATATTAATCCCAATGGTTTAAAGGTTATGCATGTTCAGCGAAATAATCTTCCCATAGTTGTTATGACGATGCTGATAAAGGCTTCACCCATTAATGAGAGCGAAGAAAAGGCAGGCGCCGCCTACCTCACAGCGAAAATGCTTACTGAGGGCACAGCTAAAAGAACTTCAGCCGACATAAACGAGGAGATAGAATATATCGGCGCGTCTATTGAAGCCTCGGCAAATAGTGATTACACGACAATATCCTTTTCGTTGTTGAAGAAAGATATTGAAAAGGGTTTTGAAATTTTTTCTGATGTTGTTTTAAATCCAACATTTCCTGATGAAGAAATCAGGCGAAAAAAAGACCTGATTAAGGCGGGAATTAAGAAAAACGAGGAAGAACCTGGTTTTATGGCTGAAAGCGCGTTTATAAAACAGGTTTACGGCAGCCACCCATATGGCAGGCGTGTTGAGGGAAGTATTGAAAGCATCGACAAAATAGGCAGGGATGACATCCTGAGTTTTTATAATGAGAACTACTTTTCCGGCAATGCCATTCTGTCTGTTGTCGGCAATATTACATCTGAAGAACTGGCTGCGCTGCTGAACAAATATTTCGCTCAGTGGAAAGACAGGGAAGTTATTAAGCCGGAAGTAAGGGATGCTGCGGAAAATACCCGAAAAGAACCTAAGATTGCAATAATTAATAAAGATATCACGCAGGCCAACATTGTTTTTGGCCATTTAGGCCTGTCCCGCGACAATCCGGATTATTACGCTGTTTCTGTTATGAATTATATACTCGGTGGAGGCGGGTTCGCGTCAAGGCTGATGAAGTCTGTCCGTGATGATATGGGGCTCGCTTATTCCATTAACAGCTCCTTTTCTATCAGCAAATATACAGGCAGGTTCGAAGTCGAGGTGCAGACAAAAAATGAATCAGCAGGTGTCGTTGTAAGGGAAATATTAAATCAGGTCAGGAAGATAAGGACAGAGGGTGTTTCAGATGAAGAGCTTAATGACGCGAAGGCGTATCTCACAGGAAGTTTCCCCAGAAGGCTCGAGACAAGCCGCAGGATAGCTGACTTCCTTACATCGGTTGAATTTTATAATTTAGGCGACGACTACATAGAAAAGTATCCAGACTACATTAACATCCTGACAAGGGAAGATATTTTACATGCGGCGCAGAAGTATTTGAATCCTGATAATTATGTCCTTGTTATTGTTGGCAGCGAGCAAAAGATAAAGCTGGAGCAATGATTAGTTTGATATGGAGGCTTTTTGCGCAAAACCCTGATTATTATTGAACAGCCTCAAATATCCGTGCTGCTGAATAGCAGCGCTTTT
>JBBILM010000012.1:0-26542 GCA_037444915.1 Nitrospirota bacterium
GGATATATTCTGACAGGCCTGGGTTGGATGTATCCCATGTCGGAATTATTATTAAGGATAGAAATGATACATTTATAAGACACGCTTCTTCAGTTAAGAAAAGAGTGGTGGACGAACCTTTGATTGATTATGTTTCTTCGAGCCCGGGAATCATCATCCTGCGTCCTGTTGAACCGAAAACCGCAGTGTAACAAACATAGATGCCTATAACCCTGTCATTCCTGCCCTATGGCTCGGAACCCACGGGTCATAGACTTGCCGGCCTATGGCTCGAAGCCAACGGCTCATAGAGGAATCTTTCTGAAACAACCCCCTTTAATTCCCCCTTAACAAAGGGGGAATTAAAGGGGGTTGTTGCCCTTTGGTAAGGGGGAATAAGAAGGATGCCGGACAAGCCGGCATGACAGACTTTTCGAGAATTTCATTGCATGAGCAATTATATAAGTCGTCATGTATAGCAGCTTTTCCGGAGATGAACCTTTTTTATTAACAATGCTGGTTGATTGAGGGAGAACAGTTTTAGAACATTTATATCGGGATTTGAAAGGTTATCCCGTGCTGTTCGTATTTTGGGCTAATTGTGTTACCTCGACTCTCAGTTTCCACAACAACGCCAGTCCCGGCAATGCGGCGAGCGCTGTAATAAAAAAGAAGACTGCCCAGCTTGTTGATTCAACGAGAAACCCTGATGTCGGGGCAACAAATATCCTTCCGAGCGCGGCAAGGGAAGACAACAGGGCATACTGGGTGGCGCTGAATCGCTGATTGCACATTGCCATAAGCAGCGCTATAAAAGCTGATGTGCCCATCCCGCCGCAGAGGTTTTCGAATGCTACGGTAAATATCAGCATCCCATAGCTTTTGCCTATCCATGCCAGAACCATGAATGAAAGATTTGATACAGCCTGCAATATGCCGAATATCAGAAGCGATTTGAACAGTCCGAGCTTTACCATCAGGGTTCCGCCGAACATTGCGCCAACAATCAGGGATGCAAGCCCGAGCCCTTTGTTGATGGTTCCGACATCAGTGGCAGAAAAACCTACCCCTCTTATCAGAAATGCCGTTGTTAATGTTCCGGCATATGCGTCTCCCAATTTATAAAATATTATAAGCAGAAGCATCGCGCTTGCTGAGTGGCGCAAAAAATAGTCTTTAAGAGGCCCCCATACGGCTTCCTGAAGATTTTTCGGAGGAGTTATTTCATGTTCGGGCTCTGGTCCAAAAAGGGCTGATAGCAATCCAACCGACATTATCCCTGCCATTAACAGATACGTGTTTTGCCAGCCGATGCGGTCAGAGAGAATCAGCGCCAACGCCCCTGAAACCAGCATGGCTATGCGATATCCTGTAACGAAGACGGCTGCGCCGAATCCCCGCTCTTTTTCCCTTAATACATCTGTCCTGTAGGCGTCGATAACTATGTCCTGAGAAGCTGAAGAGAAGGCCACTAATAACGCGATTCCGGCTAAGATTAATGGCGCGTTTTGAGGAGGATTGAATGCCATAGCAGATATGCTAAGCATTAAACATAATTGCATTATTAATATCCAGCCCCTTCTCCTTCCAAGAAACGGGGGTACAAACCTGTCCATGACAGGCGACCACAGGAATTTTAAAGTATAGGGAAGTCCAATCAATGCGAAGATGCCAATCGTGCGGATATCAATGCCAGCGGTTGTCATCCATGCCTGAAGTGTGCCGCTTGTCAATGCGAGGGGAAGCCCTGATGAAAAACCGAGAAATGTTACGGCAGCCATGCGCCTGTTGCTGAACAATTCTATATACGGCGAAAGGCGCCGGAAATTATTTGCGGGATTTTGCATTAAAAAAAGATATTTTCAGACCTTTTTGAACTGGAATATATGCTCCAACACTATATCTATTTGTTCGTTAGTTAACCAGCCTTTTTCAAACAGTATTGTTCCGATGAGTCTTGGGGTTTGCTGGCTATATCATCGTTAGTTTGCTCTGTTAAAGCCTCCTTTAACTGTTCAGGAGTGATATAGCCGAGTTCGATGGCAACTTCACCGAATCTCGGGCAAAATTGACTGGTTTTCATTTGCTAATCTCCCTTTCGAATTATTTTTGTACTTGCATATTGAGTGTTACAGGAAGGCGGCCATTAAAATTAGCTTTGCCCCGCAGCCCTTTTATAACTGCTTCCTGAGCCTGCACTGTACCGTCATATGCGGCAATTATTATATCTGATTCCCCATAAAATCTCAAAACATAAGGGCTGCCAAAGGAGATAACAATCGATTGTTCAGCTTTTTTAATCAATTCATTTATCGAGGCTTTTTCTGATTCGTCTATTCCTGAACTGCCTTTCCACGCAGAGACACTTGTGAATATTGCAACAATAACTGTTTTTATGTTTTCAATGGGAGATCCAAGAACTTCGAAGGATTTGAAATGGTCTTTTAATATGGAGGACTCATAAAGACTTCTGTCACCGGCAAATATTAAACTCGCATTATTAATATCCTGGACAGATAATAATTCAGGGCTGCCTTTTATGAGCGTAACCGACATATCAAATAATTGCCTTGAAAGGTCAGAATGTTTATTATAGTCTGTTTTACGTTTAATTATATTTTTCAGTTTTGCCTTTGCGTCCAATATGCGCGTCAGCGAATTGTTTAACCTGTCTTCTCCAAGCGTTCCGCTTGCCGCAGCGTTCATAAGCTCCCTGACAGCATCATCCGCATCAGCAGGGTGAAGCAGTATATCGACACCTGCATTAATGCACTCTGCCGGAATGTTTCCGCTGCCTGAGAGTGCATCCATATTAAGCGCATCGGTGAGTATCAGGCCGTTGAATCCGAGTTCTTTGCGGAGCAGATCCGAAACTATCTTATTTGAAAGGGTGGCTGGCTTTGAATCGATTGCAGGGACGCTCAAATGTCCTACCATTATGCTGCCTACGTCAGATTTGATTGCGCTGATAAAAGGCACAAGGTCAATCGAAAAGATATTTTCCCTTGATTTTTCGATAACAGGCAGGGAGATGTGGGAATCAGTAGCAGTGTCACCGTGGCCCGGGAAATGCTTTGCGCAGCTTATAAGCCCTGCGTTCTGAAGATTTTCTATATAGACACTGCCAAACCACGCAGCGACCTCTGGCCTGTCGGAAAATGCCCTTGTGCAGATAATGGGATTATCAGGATTCTGATTGACATCCATAACAGGCATAAGAGCCATATTTATACCAGCGTCTATTGCCTCTGCGGCGATTGCCTTTATTGCTTCATTGAAAATCGCGATATGCTCAGGATTTTTATTATCTATGGCAGCTGCCATTGCCATCTGGGACGGAAATAGTGTTGTGTTATGGATCTGCTGACCGACTCCCCTTTCTATGTCAGAAGCTATAAAAAGTGGTATTTCTGAAACTGACTGAATCTCGTTAATGAAAGGCCTTATCTCATCCCTAATGCCCCCGAATATTATGAATCCGCCGATGCCGTTTTCTGCGAGCCTGATAATGTTCCTGCGGTATTCAGGAGAATCGATTCTGAGTCCATCAAGCCTTGATATTATGAGCTGATAGAGCTTTTTTTCCAATGAATTTAATAAGCTGAAGAAATCATGCGACATATTGCAGTTTATCAGAATGGAAAATAGATAAACAATATCTTTAAAATAATATTTATGACGTACTATCTTTCGCCTGATGCTGCACTAAAATGGCTCGAAGATTACGCTGTTTATGACATCAGAAGGGATGAACTGTACGAGCTCGATGAGGATGCTTTTTCGTTTCTGAAAAGATGCTCTGATGATGAGGGATGCGCTGCCAACAATGATGCCGGCTTCATCGAATATTGCCTGTCAGAAGGCATACTCGTTACTAAAAAAACAGTTGTCAGAAGGCCTCCGGTCATTAAATCCCACACGCCTTCGCTGCGCTATCTTGAGCTGCAGATTACTGACAGATGCAATCTTCGTTGCAGACATTGCTATATCGACACTCCGAATAACAGGGAATTGTCGCTGTCAGATATTTCCCGGATATTGAATGACTTTGAAGATATGCAGGGATTGCGTCTGTTAATAACAGGAGGCGAGCCTTTGATGCACACTGAATTCAGTGCGGTTAATTCCCTATTAAGCGAGTTCGGTTTCAGAAAGATATTATTTACTAACGGGATACTGCTGAATAAACATATGCTGAAGGAAATGAATGTTGAGGAAATTCAATTCAGTGTGGACGGAATGGAGCACGGCCACGACATGCTCAGGGGAAAGGGGTCATACGCGATAGTAATGAGAAAGGTGAACGAGGCATTAGATGCAGGCATTTGCGTTTCGATAGCGACAATGGTTCACAGCGGAAATACCGGGGAATTCGATGAGATGAATGAATTGTTTATGGGGCTCAAGATTAAAGACTGGACAGTGGATGTTCCATGCATTACCGCGAATCTTAAGAATAACCCTGATTTGTCGCTGCCTCCTGATATTGCGGGCCGATACCTGAATTATGGTTTTGGAGATGGTCTGCATGGCAGCGCCGCTGGTTACGCCTGCGGGCTTCATCTTATGTCAGTGACCGCCTTTGGAGATGCCTGCAAGTGCGCTTTTTATCGGAATTCACCACGCGGACATGTCAAAGAAGGCTTAAAAAAGGTCTGGCAGCGCATCGTACCTGTTAGTCTTGATCAGCTTGAATGCAGCGATGTTCGATGTCAGTTCATGGATACGTGCAGGGGAGGGTGCAGGTACCGCGCTGAAACAATGTGGGGAGAGCAAAAAAGAGACCTTTACAAATGCCATAGTTATGGTATAATTGAAAATAAGGGCATGAAGCCCTGAAATACCCTATGAAAGGGAGGTGCCTGATATGGTTATAAAAAAGGTATCGAGAAAGGCTGCGACGACCTGCAAGTGCAAGGGTTCCTGCTGATATTTCAAACACTTTTTTCGTATTAATAATGACCTTAAAAAGGGATCATAATGATCCCTTTTTTTATGCCCTGAATTTTGTATTAAGAACCGATTTGTGCGATAATAAAACATGTCATCAAAAAAATCTTTAAAAATCAGTAATTGCTATTTAAAAAAAAGGGCTTATCTGTTAATTATTGCCGCTTTTTTTCTGTTTATTTCCTCATGTGCTCCTGAGCATAAGCGTATCAGCTTCCAGAACAATATTTCTGATGAAATAATGGAGCGGGAATATTCATCAGGCTCTGAAAATGCGTATTATGAATACATGCTTGGCTCCATAGCCGAGATTTCCGGCAGGTGGCAGGACGCGATTAATCATTATTCATCTGCGCTTAAGCATGATCCTTCATCTGCCCACATTAAAACACAGATAGCATATATATATCTAAAGCTTGGAAATATTAGGGAGGCGTTAGAGATAACCGAAGGAGTTGTAAAAACGCATCCTGATTACCTTCCAGCCCTTGTACTGCTCGGCGACCTTTATAATTCTCAAAGGAGGTTAGCCGATGCTATACTGGTTTACGAAAAGGTTGTGTCTGCATCTCCTGAAAAGACACAGGCATTATTATTTTTAGGTGTTCTGTACGCTGGAAACAATGAAACCGAGAAAGCGATAAATGCCTTTGAAGAGGTTTTAAAGAAAGAGCCTGAGAACATCATGGCTATGTATTATATGGGATCCATAAGACTTGAGAAAAAGGATTATGATCAGGCCGCGATTCATTTTGAGAAGATCATAGAAATAAACCCCTCTTTTGACGCAGCGCATTTTAATATGGGAATTATAAGCGAAATACGCGATGAAATCACAAAGGCTGAACAGTTTTATATGCAAACACTTTTAATTAATCCCCACAATATTTTTGCGAGGGAAAGACTGGCGCGTTTATATCTTGAAGAGAAGTTGTTCGGAAAGGCGATAGAGGAGTTTGAAGAGATATTGAAACAGATGCCGAGAAACATTGACATTCATCAGAGGCTCGGCCTTTTATATCTTCAGGAGAAACGTTATGACAATTCTATTTCTGAATTCAGAATTGTGCTCGAGGCAAGGCCTGATGATATCGCATCAATGTATTACCTGTCTCTTGCCCTGATTGAACTGAAAAAATACGATGAAGCGGTTTTAGAACTAAGGAAGATTATCCTGCATGACCCTAAGAACATTAGCGCTTTTTTAACCCTTGCAGTTGTTTATTCAAAACAGAACCGCCATGCTGAAGCAGCCAGAGTATACGAGGAGATATTAAGCTTTGAAAAGGGCAAGCCCGAGATTTACGCTCAGATTGCCAATTCATACATGCACGCTAAAGAATACGCAAAGGCCGAAGATGTATTGAAGCAGGGACTTTCAATTTTCAGCAGCAATGACGAGTTGAGTTTTGCTATTGCCGTGGTATACGAAAAAATGGGGCGCTTTTATGAGATGGAATCATACCTTAAACAGGCTATTGAGATTAATCCTAAGCACGCGGATGCACTGAATTATCTTGGCTACACATATGCTGATAAGAATATCCACCTTGAGGAAGCATTGTCTTATATTGAGAGGGCGTTGGAACTGAAGCCTGACAGCGGCTATATAATAGACAGTCTTGGATGGGTATATTTCAGGCTTGGCAGACTGGACGACGCACTGAAAACCCTTCTCAGATGCCTGGAATATTTGAAGGATGATCCTGTTGTGTATGAGCATCTTGGCGATGTATACGAGGCAATGGGGAATCCCGAAGACGCGATTAAAGCGTTCACGAGCGCGCTGCAATTCGAGGAAAAGGAAGAGGGACTGAAGGAGAGGGTAGAACAGAAGATTCAGAATTTAAAATTAAAGATTCAGAAATAGGTTTGGTTTATTGGTTGATTAGTCAAATCAGATGATTATTACCTGAGCCAATAAGACCAAACAGAATCAATCAAACCATGATTACATTGAATGCGCCTGCCAAGATAAACTGGTCCATTTACGTGCTTAACAAACGGAACGATGGTTATCACAACATCCTTTCACTAATGCAGTGCATAGGCTTGTACGATGAGATTTCGTTTGATCACGCTGACGGAATCGAGATAGAGACAGATATGGATATACCAGCAGGGCAAAATTTAGTATATAAAGCCGCTCGCATGCTTCAGTCATATGCTGGTTCAAAAAAGGGAGCTAAGATTATCCTTAAAAAAAACATCCCGTCCGGAGCTGGCCTTGGAGGAGGGAGCAGCGATGCTGCTTTCGCGCTGAAGGGGCTTAATAAACTTTGGGGGTTCGGATTTAGTGATAACGAGTTAAAATCAATTGGGAGCAGACTGGGCTCTGACGTGCCATTTTTTTTTGAGTGTCCTATCGCATTGGCCGAGGGAAGGGGGGAGATGTTAACCAGCTTAAACATTGATGTTTCTTATTATCTGCTGTTGATAAAACCCGCAGTATCCATATCTACTGCGTGGGCGTATAAAAATATGGCATCAGGGATTGGTCAGAACAATGACCTTCAATTGACAAAAATTGAAGATAAGATTAATAATATTAAGTTTATTTATGAAGCTCTGAGGCTTGGTGACACCGTGGCCATTAAAACATCCATTCGCAATGATTTTGAGGGCGTTATAATGAAAAAATATCCGGAGATAATGGATTTGAAGGATATGCTGCTTGGAGCAGGCGCGTCAGCAGCGCTTATGAGCGGGAGTGGATCAGTTGTTTACGGGGTTTTTTTAAAAAAGGATGAGGCGGTTTCAGCATCAAGGCATTTCACATCATACTGGCACAGCATTGCTGAAACATTAACAACAGGGACACAGGTTAGTGATTAAATATAAGAGCGCAGCAATCATAAAACAATCCCTGAATCACTAATCATTATGCTTGGGGCGTCGACAAGCGGTAAGTCAGCAGATTTTGGATCTGCCATTCCCAGGTTCGAATCCTGGCGCCCCAGTGAAGCTGTTTCGAGTAAGACTGTCGCTTTATTAGATAATAATTGCAATAAACGATTAGACTCGGAGGAATAAAAATGCCTAATGGTATTAAGCTGATTTCAGGAAACGCAAACAGGCCGCTTGCTCAAAGAGTCAGCAAGCATGTCGGAATACCATTGACTGACACTACTGTCACTGAATTCAGTGACGGAGAAATAATGGTGCAGATCAATGAAAACATCAGGGGATCAGATGTATTTGTGGTGCAGCCCACGTGCACGCCTGTAAATCAAAACATTATGGAATTGCTCTTAATAGTTGATGCATTAAAAAGGGCTTCGGCTAATCGCATTACCGCTGTAATATCCTATTACGGCTATGCGAGGCAGGACAGAAAGGTCCAGCCAAGGGTTCCGATATCTTCAAAACTCGCTGCTGATTTGATAACAGCTGCCGGAGCCAGCAGGATATTGACCATTGATTTGCATGCTGCCCAGATTCAGGGTTTTTTTAATATTCCGGTGGATCATCTGTACGCAGCTCCTGTTTTGCTTGATTATATTAAGAAGTGTCAGTTTGAAAATCTTGTGATAGTATCACCAGATGCTGGCGGAGTTGAAAGGGCAAGGGCATTTGCCAAGAGGCTGGATGCTTCTCTCGCGATTGTAGACAAGAGGCGCGAGGCTGCAAATGTATCCAAGGTCATGCATGTAATTGGAGATGTGAAAGATAAGGATGCGATTATACTCGATGATATGATAGATACCGCAGGAACAACGACTCAGGCAGCGCAGGCATTAAAAGATAACGGGGCTAAGAGGGTTTTCGCTGCTTGTTCGCACGCTGTTTTGTCAGGGCCTGCCATTGACAGGATTAACAATTCTGAACTTCAAGAGGTTATAACCACCGATACAATACCATTGGATGACAAAATGAGCGAGTGCGGTAAACTCAAGGTCTTGAGCGTGTCGCAACTGCTTGCAGAGGCAATTAAAAGAATTCACGAGGAAACATCTGTGAGTTCATTGTTTTATTAGAAATCTAACAGTCAATTTTTTAATAATTGGTAAATCAAGGAGGAAGTATGGAAACCATAGTGCTTGATGTGGAAAAAAGGGAAAAGAGTGGCAAGGGTGTTGCGAGACAATTGCGTCAAAACGGATTTATACCCGCGGTTATTTATAAGGCAGGGAGTTCTATGCCGATAAAGCTCTCATCAAAAATGTTTTCACAATTTATGGCAAAGACAGCCGGGGAAATGGCTATTGTGAAACTAAAATTTTCTGATGACACGAAACAGGCGTTTGTTAAAGACTACCAGATAGACCCTATCAAAGGTGAACTCCTTCATGTGGATTTTCTGGAGGTCTCAGGAACAGAAATGATAAAGGTTCCTGTTCACGTGGTTATTAAAGGAGAGGCTATTGGGGTAAAGAGAGACAAGGGCGTGCTTCAGTATGGTATCAGGGATATAGAGATACAGTGCATGCCGGATAAAATCCCTGGACATATTGATGTGGATGTCTCCAGTCTGCTTATTGGCCAGTCAATTCATGTAAGAGACCTGAATTTCAGCGAAGACTATCGTGTGCTTACAGACCCTGATGAACTGCTTGCCAGTGTAGCAGGCATCAAAGAAGAAGCGGCAGCTCCTGCAGAAGGTGAAGTCGCTGAGCCTGAAGTCATAAAGAAAGGCAAGAAGACCGAAGAACAGTAATAATTTCAGGAAATGTATTTCTTCAGCACTACGGCATGAGGAATCTGTGGCTTATAACAGGTTTGGGTAATCCGGGCATTAACTACTCTAAAACACGCCATAATATCGGTTTCAGGGTAATTGACCGGATTTCCGAAAAGTACAATATCCAGTTATCAGAAAAAGATTTGTATATGATTGGCAAAGGGGTTATAGAAGGTAATGACTGCATCCTTTTAAAACCCCTTACTTATATGAATAGAAGCGGTATGGCCGTTCATAAAGCGCTTAAAAAAAACAATTTCCTTCCTGCCGAGTCTCTTAGTAATTTGATAGTAATACAGGATGACCTCGATCTTGATACCGGTATAATTAAAATAAGGCTCAATGGTTCATCAGGTGGCCACAGGGGAATCGAATCAATAATTCAGGAAACAGGAACAAATGACTTTGTGAGGGTTAAAATAGGCATTGGCCGTGATCGTGGCTTGGCAACCGAAAAGTTTGTGCTAAGCTGTTTCAGCGTCTCTGAACAAGATATTATAAAAAATGCTATAATTAATGGAGCCTGTGCTGTAGTGGATATTATAGTCTCGGGCTTAGTAAAGGCAATGAACAGATACAATAAACGCCCGGTTGCAAGTCCGTTAAATGAATAAGGAGCGTTTTGCCTGCGATTTATTGCGGACAAGCTTCAATATGCGCTAATGAATATTTCTGTAAGAAAAATAACAGAAAAAGAGATCAAATCCGATGCCTTAATCCTTCCTGTTTATGAAAATCAATCATTTGATGTTTATTCCGAACTTGATGAATTAATCGGCGGCTTGATAAAAAAGGTCATTAAGTCAAAAGAATTCACTGGAAAGCACGGCCAACTGTCTTTGCTGCATGTCAAAAATATTAATGCCGAAAGGTTATTGCTTGTCGGGCTTGGCAAAGAATCGGACATAACATCAGAGAAGATCAGACAGAGCGGCGGCAAGTCATTTTCGTATTTAAATAAGATCGGAATAAAAAATCTGGCCGTATCAAACATTCCATTTGAAAAAATAGCAAAAGGTTTTTCGGGTGACCAACAACCTGTTTTTTATTTTATCGAAGGGGGACTTTTAGGGGCTTATAAATTTGATAAATATAAAAAAGCTGAAAACAACTGCCGGATAGAACACATATATATTCTCGGCTCCAATGAAAAACTGCCCCTCAAATGGCTTCAGATTAGCGTTAGTGCTGTAAATTTCGCAAAAGACCTCGTAAATACGCCTTCCAATGACATGACCCCGAAAATATTAGGCAGGGTGGCTGCATCAATAGCAGACAGAAGGACTAAAATAAAGATACTGGGGCAAAAGGACGTTGAGAAGAAAGGAATGGGGGCGTATATGTCTGTTGCAAAGGGTTCTGCTGAACCGTTAAGCTTTATTGTTTTGGAATATAAGGGAGGGAAGGGCGCGCCTCTTGCAATCATAGGCAAGTCTATAACATTTGACAGCGGCGGAATATCTATTAAACCTGCTGATGGAATGGAAAAGATGAAGTATGACATGGCTGGTGGAGCCGCTGTAATCGCAATAATTAAGGCTGCTGCCGAGGCAAAATTGCCTGTTAATTTGATTGGCATATTGCCTGCTGCCGAAAATCTGCCGAGCGGAAGCGCTTCAAAGCCCGGTGATGTTGTGACAAGTCTGTCAGGAAAGACAATAGAGATAATTAACACTGATGCAGAAGGCCGTCTTGCGCTTGCAGACGCTGTTTGCTATGCAATAAAATATTATAAACCTAAGGCTGTAATTGACATTGCCACACTTACTGGTGCGTGTTCCATTGCGCTCGGCAATGAAGCTATTGCAATGATGGGAAACAATACAGAGATTATGGAAAATCTTAAAAGAGCGTCCACCGAAACATGCGAAAGGGTGTGGGAGATGCCTCTTTATGATGAATATAAGGATTATTTGAAAAGCGATATTGCTGACATAAAAAACAGCGGTGGCAGGAATGGCTCTCTTGTAACAGCCGGATATTTTCTGAAGGAATTTGCCGGAGATACTCCATGGGTGCATCTCGATATAGCGAGTACAGCATGGAATGACAAGGAAAAACCTTATCATCCCAAAGGAGCTACAGGGATAGGCGTGAGGTTAATTATTAATATGCTTAATCAGCTTAGTAAATTTAGCGCCAATTAAATTTAAAGGAGCAATTATTATGATATTTATTCTTACCTTATCTATCCTGTTATTTCTGCCCTCATTTGCGTTCGCGTGGGGACCCATGACCCATGTTTATTTAGGCAGTGAAATATATTCATATGCCGCGGCAATTCCAGCAGGCGTTCTGACTCTTTTGAGAAACTACAGACAGGATTTCCTTTACGGGAATCTTATGGCTGATATGATCTTAGGGAAAAAATACATGCCGGATGACAAAAACTCTCATAGCTGGGAAGTTGGATTGCGCCTTTTTGAGCAGGCTCAAAAAGGACACGAGAAGGCATTTGTTTATGGTTACATGAGCCATCTTGCTGCTGACACTGTCGCTCACGAAAGCCTTACAGAAGATATGTGGCACATGGGACATGCATGGACAGAGATGAAGGCAGACAGCATAATAAATAAGGCCTATTGGTTGAAGACTGTATCAATAAGCCTTCCAGTGCAGAAAAAAAATGATAAATTTCTTGAAGATACGCTTGATAGGTTCATGTTTTCCTTTAACACTAACAAGCGGATATTTAAGGGAATGGTCTTGCTGTCTATACTGAACAAGAAAAGAAATAGCGGCGTTGACAACAAGCTTATAACTGAACTTCATGACGAGTCAATAATAAGGATAATTGATCTGCTTAAAAATGGCAAACAATCCGCTGTCCTCTCTAAAAGCCCACTATAAAGCAACTGAAGATGATTGTAATTAAGTGTTAAGTGTCTTATGATTGATAAAGATTATATCCTGCCATCTGACGCCTTAAAACTAATGCTAAACGCGCTTCAAATTCAAGGATTGCCCACTGAACGACTGCCAATAGAGGAATGTTTTGACCGGATATCCGCACTTGATATTGTTGCCACCGAAGACCTTCCAGCTTTCAGCAAATCTACGGTGGATGGCTATGCGATAAACTCAATGGATAGTTTTGGAGTAAAAGAGAATACTCCGGCTTATTTAACCTTAATAATAAAAGAGGTTCAAATGGGCATAGCCTCTGATTTTAAGCTTAACAGGGGAGAGGTGTCCATGATTCCAACAGGCGGAATGGTGCCTGAAGGCGCTGATGCTGTTTTAATGCTCGAATATGCAAACATTATCTCAGGTGACATGATCGAGGTCTTACGGCCCGTGTCTCCAAATGAAAATATAATAAAACAAGGAGAAGACATAAAGAACGGAGAGACAGTTCTAAGTCGGGGCAGCAGATTCAGGCCCCAGGATATAGGCGCTCTTGCAGGAATTGGAGTTGTAGAGGCAGAAGTTTTTAAAAAATTCAAGGCATCAATCATTTCAACAGGAGATGAAATAGTACCACCTGACAGCTATTTAAAACCCGGACAAGTAAGGGATATCAATTCCTATACGCTCTCGGGACTTATAAGTCAGTTTGGAGGCGTTCCTGTCAATAAGGGAATTTATAAGGATGACTATTTAATCATCAGGGAAGCCATTCAGGAGTCTGTAAATGATTCTGATCTTGTTCTGATTAGCGGTGGCACATCTGCAGGAGCAAAAGACATGGCATCTGATATAATCGACAGCTTGGGCGCTCCGGGTGTAATTTTTCACGGCGTGGCTTTAAAGCCTGGCAAGCCATTAATAGGGGGGGTATTGAATAATAAGCCTGTCTTTGGACTGCCGGGTCATCCGGCAGCCGTAATTGTATGTTTTTATAGTTTTATCAAGCCTGTTATCGAGCGCTTATTCACTACTGAGAGCCGCGACAATGAGGTTAGGGCTATTATTTCCAAGAACATTGCATCATCAGCTGGCAGGGAAGATCATATTCGGGTTCAATTAAAATACAGCGAGGGAGAATTTATTGCAACCCCAATACTTGGCAAGTCAGGGTTAATCTCAACGCTTGTTAATGCTGACGGCATTGTAGTGATCTCGCCCGAAAAGTTGGGCCTCAATGCAGGGGATATTGTTAATGTGAGGGTGTTCAGGTAGGTAACTGATTATTTTAAGATTCGTTTTTTTTGCTCGCCAGTGTGCACAAGTAATCTCAGAACTACAGGTAACCAGCGCCTCTCAGTTTTCACGCAACACAACATGAAGGAATTGCGCTCAAATAGCTTAAATACATCATCAGAAACCTGCTGAAACTCGCAGATTCCTTTTGCCGTTACATACCCTCCAAGGATGCCTGTCGAGGGATATATAACTTTACATAATATATCTTATCGGACACAATATGTAATGGAAAGTTGTTGGCAACTCGTTATGAATTTCCTTTGCAACCATCAATAGATGGCATTCTGACTGGTTTACTACGAAGCTGTATAAGATTTAGGCAGAAAAAAAAGATTTATTAGATAATGACTTATAATTTATTTACAAGAAATCCGGTTGCGGTTGCATCCATATAACCGGAAATCTTCACATTTACAAGCACTCCCTCTTGAATCCCTTTGCTCTCAGGTACGAATACCTTAATATAGTTGCCAGTAGTTCCTGTGAATCCATTATCTTTTGAAGTTTCAACTACAGTATCATGTACTTTGCCGATATTTTTTTGAATATAGCTAATGCGCTTAATTGCCCCAAGTTCTCTTAATATCTGCACCCTTTCTTTTTTCTCTGGTTCTCGAACCTTGTCTGAAAGAGTTATCGCCTTGGTAAACGGTCTTTCCGAGTATGGAAAGACATGCAGATAGGAAAATGGCAGCGCATCGATCAATTGCCTTGTATTTTCAAATTCAGTCAAATCTTCACCAGGAAATCCAACTATAACATCGGTTCCGATTGAAATATCAGGCTTTTTATTCATTATAGCTTCAACGCCTGCAAGCAAATCCCTGACAGAATATGACCTGTTCATTAATCTCAGAATCTTATCAGATCCGCTTTGGATCGGAATATGAAAATGTTCGCAGATTCTTTTGTCAGAGCACACTTCAAGTAATTCATTAGATATTTCGCTGATTTCTATTGAACCAAGACGTATTCTCTTTATAGATGTTCGTGATAGTATGTCAGATAACAGATGATGAAGATAAATAGGAGGGCTCATATCCAAACCATAGGCACCAAGATGAATGCCCGTTAACACTATTTCCTGGTAGCCCATGGATTCAAGGTCAATAATTTTATTTAGAATATCAGCAGCTCTTTCGCTTCGTGAAGAACCTCTTGCAACTGGTATCGCGCAGTAGCTACATGAATAATTGCATCCATCCTGAACCTTAACAAAAGGCCTGTGCCGGAATTCGTTATTATTTCTTTCATTATGACTTGAAATATCCGATGGTAACATGCTGATAATATTATGCTTATCTGAGTTTTTCACAATCCTGATATCAGCATTTAATTTTGATATGTTTTCAGCATTCATTTCAGAATAGCATCCAGTGACTATGAGTTGGGATTTATTCTTAATGATCCGATTAATTAATTGCCTTGATTGGCTGTCAGCCTTTGCGGTAACAGAACAGGTGTTTATGACGCAAAGGTCTGGCTGCCCTTGAAGATCAACAATTTTGTGACCAGAATGAATCAAGCCCAGTTCAATTTGATGACTCTCTGCCTGATTTGTCTTGCAACCGAGTGTTAATATGGCGATTTTCATATAAATAATCTGCTGCTGCCTTGTGACTCAGGAAATTGCGCCGTCAAGAGAATGTCTGTTTGCTCTGACAATTTTGGCGGTAATTATGTCACCGGCCTTTATATTACTATTAAAAGGAATGTTAACGATTTTGTTCGTTCTTGTTCTGCTGGTCAGCCTGTCTGAAAACCTTTCATCAGGGCCTTCTATGAGTACTTTCTGAAAGCTGCCTGACAGTTCCTTGTTCTTTGACTCGGTGATGTTGTTTTGCAACTCTATGATTTCATAAAGACGTTCTGATTGGATATTTTCTGCCAATCTGCCATCGAGTTCCGCTGCCTTGGTCCCGGGACGTGGAGAGAATTTAAACGAAAAAATACCGTCAAAACCTATGCTATCCAATGCATGCAAAGTACATTTATGGTCTTCAAGCGTTTCATGAGGGAAGCCAGCTATAATATCTGATGTAATTGATATTTCAGGAATAGCTTTTCTTAATTTTTCGATTTTTCCGAGATAATCCTCAAATGTATATTTTCTGTTCATCAATCTGAGAACTTTATTGGATCCGGACTGGAGAGGAAGATGTATATGTTCACAAACCTTAGGCAAATCACTCATGGCTGCAATCAGGTCATCAGAGAGATCTTTTGGATGCGATGTTACAAATCTGATTCTTTCTATTCCATTGATGCGGTTTGCTGCTCTAAGAAGACCTGGAAAATCAAGTTCGCTCTTGTAAGAGTTCACATTTTGACCGAGAAGGGTAACCTCCTTATAACCCTTCTCTGCCAGCCCGCGGATTTCATCGAGTATGCTGGCTGCCGCCCTACTCCTTTCCCGTCCTCTTGTGTGCGGAACTACGCAGTAACTGCAAAAATTATCGCACCCGAACATTATATTAATCCACGCCCTGACCTTATCGTCTCTTTTAGCCGGTATATTTACGGAAGTTATCTCCGGATTATCGTGAGTTATAACCGCAACTTCTCCTTTCTTTAAGGCAGTAATTAAAAGGTGTATATTCTGAGTGCCGATAACCAAATCAACATGCGGGGTTCTGACTAATATCTTGCGACCCTCTGACTGGGCAATACAGCCTGCGACAGCTATCTTTATATCAGGTTTTCTTTTTTTAAGGGGTTTGAGTCTGCCGAGTTCGCTGAAGAATTTCTGTTCAGCCTTTTGTCTTATACTGCAGGTGTTGAAAATGATGACATCAGCATCGTTATAATCATGAGTTCTTATATAACCTTCTGCTTCCATAATGCCTGACATCTTTTCAGAGTCATGGACATTCATTTGGCATCCGAATGTATACAAATAATATTTATTCATTATGGTTTTGCAATGGTTTGTGATTTGTTTTGTGCTGCATTCAGTACAATTATTATCACAGCTCAAACAATCTTAAATCAAGTTATTTCTGAAAATAGATGACAGGGAGAAAATCTATTGCGGCTCCTTAATAATGCAGTGCTAACAGCCTGATTATAAAGGGTTCTTTAGAATCTGTTTCTTTTCTATATGTCCGTTGCCATCAGGGTATAGAAGAATTATGCTAATCCTTCTGTTTCTCGGGTCAGCGGGATTGTCCTTTATTAGAGGGTCAGTTGCCGCGTAGCCAGCTACTTTTGAAAGATTATTGGAATCCAAACCGTTTCTTTCGAGCTCTTTTCTTGCAGCAGATGCCCTTTCTGTAGAAAGCTCCCAGTTGGTATAGTTATTTGAAGCGTAATTAAGGGCATCTGTATGTCCTTCAATCGCAACTTTATTGTCAAGATCTTTTATATTTCTGGTTATCACTTCGAGTATTTTTTTTGCCTTTGGCGTCAGTTCGGAACTCGCCAGCGGGAACATCGGGCTTCCTTCCAGATCAACGAGCTGAATTCTCACTCCTCCCTGAAATATGTCAACAAGCACATGGTCTTTTACATCAGACAGCTTGGTTTCGATCTCCCTTTTCAGTTTGCTCTTCAGATCCTCAGGGGACATAACGTCCGCAACTCCTTTTTCATATTCCGACTCTATTTTTCCAAACTTGCCGCCTTCAGTGCCCACAACTCCGCCTGCTTCATCCATAACCATAGATGTGCCGGATTTTTCGAAAATAGTAAATGACTTGAAATGAGCGGCCAGCCTCACCCTCTTTTCAGGGGATACCATTGAAAGCAGCCATAAAAGGAGAAAAAAAGCCATCATTCCTGTAACAAAGTCAGCATACGCTACTTTCCATGCACCGCCATGGTGGCCATCATGACCGTGTTTTTTTACTTTTTTAATTATAAGTTTCGGGCTTTTCATTTTCTAATCGCCTTTTCCAACTCATTAAAAGACGGCCTCCCGTTGGTTGGGATAGCCCTCCTTCCTGACTCAACAGCCATCTGGGGGGCTGAACCACCGACAAATGCAACTAATGCTACTTTGATAACCTCAAAATATATCTCCTTGTCTTTGGCTTTATGCTCCAAATTCGTTGCCATTGGCCCGACAAAACCATAGGCAAGCAAAACCCCGAGAAATGTCCCAACAAGCGCTGCACCTATGCTTTGACCAAGAATAGCCGGAGGCTGATCAATCTTTCCCATTGTGAGAACAACGCCAAGAACTGCTGCAACAATTCCGAGAGCCGGAAGACCATCAGCAATTTTTGCAATGCTTGCAGAAGGGATCATTTCATCCTTATGGTGTGCCGTAATATCAATATCCATCAAATTGTCCATTTCATGCGGGGGCATATTGGTCGTTATCATTACCTTAAGGTTGTCGCATATAAAATCAAGCGCGTGATGATTCGCGAGGACAGTCTTGTATTTATTGAATATGGCGCTATTAAACGGGTTTTCGATGTCAGCCTCTATAGAAATAAGACCGTCTTTTCGAATCTTTGAGAAAATAAGATTCAAAAGAGAAAGCAGCTCGAGGTATGCGTCTTTGCTTGTTTCAGTGGAAGCGAATATTGTTTTTAAATTGGAAACAACAATTCCGAGCACCTTGCCGGGTGAAGAGATTAAAAAACCTCCAATAGCCGCTCCACCAATTATTAAAAACTCAGAGGGCTGAAAAAGCACATGCAGATTACCGCCGTGCCATAGATAACCGCCTGCTACTGATCCAATAACAACAAAAATACCAATGATAGAAAACATGATTACCTTCCTATATTAATTAGTCGTCAATTTTTAAAAAAAAGTTTAATTTGAGCTCACTTCAAGAGATTTTTTAAGTGGCAATTCAATAACAAATGTCGTGCCTTTGTCTTTTTTGCTGTCAACCCTGATTGTTCCTCCATGTTCTGAAATTATGCCGTATGATATCGAAAGTCCGAGCCCGGTGCCCTGTCCAACTGGTTTTGTCGTAAAAAAAGGATCAAAGATTCTGTGTATATTATCCTGAGATATGCCCATGCCATTGTCAGATATCTTGATAATGATTTTATCGGAAGCATTGTCATAAGATGTATTAATAACGATCCGGCCTTTTCTGTTGCTCTTGGCGATGGCCTGTTCGGCATTCATTATGATATTGAGCAAGGCCTGCTGGATTTGCTGACCATCAGTATATGAGAGCGGCACTTTACCGTACTCCTTTACGATTTCAATATTGTTTTTTTTCAGCCAGTAAATCCTGAGATCGATTGTTCTGTCTATAATATCGTTGAAATATTCGAGGGTCTTTTTTGGCAACTGTTGACGGGAAAAACATAAAAGGCTTTCAACAATGTATTTGCATCGTTCGGCTGCCTTATGTATCTTAGCGAGTTCAGTCTTTATATTATCGTCCTTTGCCTTCATCCTGAGCATTTCAGTAAATCCTAATATGCCGGCAAGCGGATTATTGATTTCATGAGCCGCGCCTGACACGAGCTGACCCAATGATGTGAGTTTATATGAATGAAAAAGCTGATCCCTTAATTTCATGATCTCTGTAATATCCTTCATGACATAAACACACACTTCATCATCATCGTATTTCGCCGGGTAAACGCTTATCATATATGTATTGTCTCCAATCTTTGTTTCCATTGATGCGGGTACATCAGATTTCGTTGTTTCTTTCAAATCACATTGAGGAAGTGGAATATCAACAGGAAAAAGCTTTTTAACATTTAACCCGATTATTTCCCTCGGATGTTTGTTGAATATCTTTGCGAAGGAAATATTAGCACGTCTTATGCTTGAATCTTCATCAGTAACAAAAATATAATCGGTAACAGCATCTATCGTCGCCTGCCACTGCTGCTGGCTCTTGCTGATTTCTGCCATTAAAGCGCTGTTTGTGCTGTCTTTTTCGTTGATTTTTTTGTTTTTTTTCATCAAAAAATTACCGTAACAGTCAAGCGAGCATATTTCAATCTATTTTATTATCGCTAATATGCAGCACTACGATGTCAACTCTCCTGTTCTTTGCCCTGCCTTCAGGCGAAGCATTAGAGGCTACCGGCTTAAATTCTGCGTAGCCTGATGCTGAAAGCCTTGCCGGAGAGATATTAAAATTATTCGACACATAATTAACCACGCTCGTAGCGCGAGCCACGGACAATTCCCAGTTAGACGCGTATTTTGAAGTTGAACTATTAATAGGAATATTATCCGTATGTCCTTCTATTATAAAATTATTCGATGATTTTTGAATAACAGATATTATGGCTGACATCATGGGAAACGCTTCTTCCTTTATTACAGACTGCCCCACATCAAAGAGGACATTGTCGCCAAATGATATAACTACGCCCCTCGCATCCCTGTAAACGCTCACATCTTCCTTGATTTTCAGCTTGTACAGAACACCTAAAAACTCCTGTTCCATATCTACAATATCAGGACTGGTAAATGTTGACATTCGAACTATCGAATCGCCCCTGTCGGAAACGTCGGCCTTGAAGGCTGTCCTGATCGAACCCGTAAAGTTTTGGAGTTTGCCGGCATCAACATGACTGATTGCGAACAAAGCTGTAAAAAAAGCGAATAAGAGCGTAATGAAATCCGCATATGAAACCACCCAGCGATCCGGATTTTCATAATCATCTATTCTTCTTCTGTTTCTCGGCCTGTCAATCATATTTTGCAACAAATGCCTTTAATTTTTCCTTGAGGTAATAAGGATGCATGCCGGATTGAATTCCAACAACACCTTCAATAATCATTTCCCTGATTGTCATTTCAGAGTTGAGCTCATTGATAAGTTTCCTTGATATTGGCAATAAAATAAGATTTGCCAAACCAACGCCATAAATCGTTGCGACAAATGCGACCGCAATTCCTGAGCCAAGCTTTGAAGGATCGGACAGATTTTCCATTACCTGTATTAGTCCCAACACAGCGCCGAGAATTCCGATAGTTGGAGCAAATCCGCCAGCAGTATCATACACCTTCGCAATTCTACGCTTTTCCGACTCATAGGTAATATTCTCCAGTTCCATGGTTTCCCGTAATGTTTTGCTTGTCATGTGATCTGTGGCAAGGGTTAAAGCCTTTTTAAGAAATCTATCCTCAATATTAGCTATTTCAGCTTCAAGGGCTATAAGGCCGTTCTTTCTCACAAGATAGGAATACCTCATTAAATCATTAATAATATTGTCCGGATTTGTACTGCTTTCAATAAAGACCTTTTTGAGCGAGGATATTGCCTTACGGGCGTCTCTTAATGGAAAGCTGACAAGAGTCGCGCCTAATGTTCCACCGAAAACTATAAAGGCTGCGGTGGGCTGCAGTATTGAAAATAAATTGCCGCCTTCAAAATAATTACCGCCGATGATTGCGGATGTGCCTAAAATAATACCTATTATGCCTGCATAGTTCATCAAACATTAATCCGCTCTACCATTTTTGCATTCTTATAACTTCTCTTTGTTTGTTCAAAGTGTAATGTATTATCTCGTCCCGGACAGAATCGCTGATATTAATAAAATGAGCGGCGATTTCATGTTCATTATTGCCAATATCTTTTACCCTGACAACGTGTCCGTAAGTAAGTATTAGCGTTGGAGGTGTCGTCGGCAGAAAAAGTTTGATCTCAAGATCATCGCCGGTAATAATATTTTCGTCTGTTGTAAACCTTACACCAGCCGCGCTGAGATTTACCTTGCGCTCCTCACCGTACAAGAAGACCTCGTTTTCAAAATAAAGCCTTTCGAGTATCAATCCGAGCTTGGTGTTTATATCAATCAGCAACCTCCACATCTGAGGGCTTATTGACTCATCCACTTCGTCCATGTCATAAGCAACATCAGACGAATATCCTTTATAAGCCTTGGATTTCCTGACTGACGGGTCTTTATCGGTCTTTGCGAACTTTAAAACCAATATGTCATCTATCCGAAAGCTCTGGCGCCTATCGCCGAACCACATCTTTTGCAAATGCAATTTATCATTTTTAAAAGCAATCACCGACGTGTAATAATCACCGTCCTCCCACGGAACTACTACAAAACTTCCGTCAGAAATGTTCAGTCGCTGCTCGGCTCCGCACTGCAGCAGGATATTGTTAGAGTCCTCAGAGATAACAGTTGCCTGATAATTATCCTTGTTAGGCATTATCTTGAATTGAATTTTCTCTCCTGTCTTAAGCCCCATGCATTTCGCTCCTTGATATATTATCGGTAATCGTATAACCGTTAATGAGCCTTTCCTTCAATATGCTCATCTCTTCTTCAGAAAGTATATTCATTGTCTTAAGCCTGTCTATTCGTTCTATCCATGAGATTATGATATCGGGGTTATTCTTTTCAGTCACGGATTTCAGGAGTTCCATATCACGGTAGGTTGCCCTTAAGTATTTAGTCATTTCCCTGTTTTCATTGATAAGCACTGCTCTTTCAAAAGCCCTGTCAGCAATCGAAATTATTTCCATCACCTTAAATGGCTTTGTAAGGTAATCATATGCCCCTTCTTTAATTGCGCTGAGCGTGTTGTCAAGGGTTCCATAGGCTGTTAGAAGCACTACAGCGATGTCCGGATTGCTTCTGATGGCATATTTCAATACTTCTATCCCGTCAGCGCCCGGCATTATAAGATCCGTAATAACAAGATTAATCTCTTCCATTCGCAGCATCCTCAAGGCATCAAGCCCGTCAACAGCCGACACAACGGAATATCCTTCATTAGACAGCAAAGACAATACTACGTCCCTTGCTATTTCATCATCATCAGCAACGAGAATTCTAAAATCCTTTTTTTTCACTTGTTTAATATTTTAATCCTTTCTAATTTATTTTTATTAATTTCGGCATGAATCTGCATCTTTTTAGCCTCTGCGGATATATTAACAATATCCTGAGGCTCATGCAGATCTTTCTCAGGAGGAGGCGATGATGTCTTGAACCTCGAAATCCTGTTGTAAAGCTGCGCTACTTCGTTAATTTGATAAGGAAAAACAGTCATTTATCAAACCTCTTGATGCATTATAATGCCAGTACTTAATACTTTAATCGGAAGATATTTGAAAAACTTTAACCTTATTTTGATGCTCGAATAGGTTGATAAAAAAAATAAATAATCCAAATTAAAAAATATTGCTATAATTAAAATCCTAACTAAAAACTAAAGAGGAGGTTTACATGCCAATTGATCCAACCAAACACGCGGATTGGGAAATCGCGGAAGCTGCAGAAAAAAATATGAAGACCATTTATCAGATCGCTGAAGAACTCGGACTTCAAAAAGAGGAATTGCTTCCCTACGGTCATTACTACGGGAAAGTTGATTACGCAAAAGTAGTTGACAGGCTTAAAGACAAGCCAAACGGGAAATATGTTGATGTAACTGCGATTACCCCGACACCACTTGGTGAAGGCAAGTCCACTACAACAATCGGTCTTGTGCAGGGTCTTGGAAAAAGAGGGAAAAAAGTCACTGCTGCCATAAGACAGCCCTCCGGCGGTCCGACCATGAACATAAAGGGTTCTGCTGCAGGAGGCGGTCTGTCCCAGTGCATTCCTCTTACTCCATTTTCACTCGGCCTCACAGGCGACATCAACGCTATAATGAATGCGCATAATCTTGGAATGGTTGCCCTAACATCACGGATGCAGCATGAGTTTAATTATACTGACGAACAACTCGCTAAACGCAATCTTAAGAGGCTTAATATAGACCCTCGCAACGTGCAGATGAAGTGGATAATAGATTTTTGCGCTCAGTCTCTGAGAAATATGATTATCGGACTGGGCGGCAAAACCGATGGGTTCATGATGAACTCCGGATTCGCAATCGCTGTTTCTTCAGAGGTAATGGCGATTCTCGCAGTTGCCAATGACCTCAAGGACTTCAGGGAAAGAATGGGTAAAATAGTTGTCGCATATGATAAAAACGGCAATCCTGTGACCACCGAAGACCTTGAAGTTGCCGGAGCTATGACAGCGTGGATGACAGAGGCTTTGAATCCAAACCTTATGCAGACAATAGAGGGCCAGCCTGTTTTTGTTCACGCAGGGCCATTTGCGAATATTGCGATAGGCCAGTCTTCGATTATATCTGACAAAGTTGCTTTGAAACTTGCGGATTATAATGTAACAGAATCCGGGTTTGCCGCAGATATCGGATTCGAGAAATTCTGGAATTTGAAGTGCCGCTATTCAGGTCTCAAGCCTAATGCTGCGGTTGTTGTCGCAACCATAAGGGCGCTCAAGTGCCACGGAGGGGCGCCGATACCAGTGCCCGGGAAGCCGCTTCCTGCTGAATATAAGGGGGAAAATGTCGGCTGGGTGGAAAAAGGCTCTGATAATCTTATTCATTGCATAAACATTGTCAAAAAGGCGGGTATTAATCCGGTTGTATGCATAAACGCATTCTACACAGACACTGACAATGAAATAAAAGCTGTTAAGCGTCTTTGCGAAGCTGCTGGAGCAAGGGTGGCTGTTTCAAAACACTGGCAGTATGGTGGAGATGGAGCCACTGAACTGGCTGATGCTGTTATCGACGCGTGCAATGAGCCGAACGACTTTAAGTTACTTTATGATCTGTCAACTCCATTACGCAAGCGGATAGAATTGATCGCAACAGAGGTTTACGGCGCAGACGGCGTTGAGTTTTCACCAGACGCGCTGACAAGAGCAAAAAAATTGGAAGAAGACCCGGAAACAGCAAAACTCGGCACATGCATGGTCAAAACACACCTCAGTCTTTCTGACAACCCCAATCTTAAAGGAGTGCCTAAAGGCTGGAAGTTGTTTATCAGGGATATCCTGACATATCAAGGCGCAGGTTTTGTTGTTCCTGTTGCGGGTGCGATTACCCTGATGCCAGGAACTGCTTCTGACCCCGCATACAGAAGGATAGATGTTGATACAGAAACAGGGCGTGTAAAAGGATTATTTTAGATAGTTACACGCAACTCTGTCACAAACATGCCTTCGGAACTACTGTTCTGAAGGCATGTTTTTTTGTGGAGACAAATACTGCTCTACTATCCTTATATTGTCAAGGGCTGGTTTGAATTCAGGGTTGATATTTAAAGCCGTCTCAAACATAGCATGAGCCTGATCATATTCTCCGGACTCCATAAGAACAACTCCAAGATTATTCCATGCGCCAGTGTGCATTGGATTGATTTCCAGGGCTTTTTTAAAGGCTGAAGCAGAGCCTCTGTAGAGCCTGTTTTTTTCGAGAATTATCCCTATGTTAACCCATGCCTCAGCCTTTGTTGGTTCAATCACAGGAAACTCGTCTCCAGTAAAAGTCCCTTTGTCCAGAAGGTCTTTCTCGATTAAATAAACGCCTGCGTTATATAATGGTCTCATTTTGTCCGGGCTTTTTCGGAGAGCATCAGCCCATAACTCCGCCCTATCCTGCCATATTATATTCCTGGCGTATGTGGCGCCAGAAAACAACACTACAGATGACGAAAGCGCCAAAAATATGATTTTCCACAGCAACGGCATTGAACTTCGGAATCTCTGAGCGCTCATAAGTATGGCTGTGTTAATCGCTATAAAAGCGCCAACTGATGGCAGATAAATACGATGCTCGAAAATCACATCCTTAATGGGGATGATGCTCGACTCAACAGATAATGCCGTGAAAAAAAACAGTATTCCAAAGGAAATGAGAAGCGACTCAGGTCTCATTCGTTCTAAAATGCGAACCCGGTATATTATGTAGATGCCTGTTAAAAATATTATTAGCAAAAAAGCAAATGACAGGAATACCGCTGGTTCAGCAAATGAGTGATAAATAGGATAATCATAATCAAGGTTTTGCCTGACCGGATAGAACAGCAGTCTAATGTAAGTAACAATTACCCTGAATTGGGTAAAGAGATAATCCCATCGCGACATGCCGGTAAAAAGCCTTGTTGTTTCCCCAATATCGCCAAAAAATCTATCTATAAAGTGCTCAAAAGGTTGATTGAAATCTATCTGGCTGATAGGTACAGCCATAAAGAAAACAGAAGCGCACAAGAATCTCTTGTAGGGATTTCCCTTTAAAAACATGAACTCATATGTAATAATGACCAGTGGCAGGGTAAAGGCGATCTCCTTTGTCTTCATTGATAATAATGCAAACAAAAAAGAAAACAGATACCAAACAGATGATTTCAGAAAGGTTACGGTATCATCTGCTCCAGCCATCCTGAATTTGATATAGCTCAGCAGGGACAAAAGGAAAAGCATGGTTGAAAGAGATGCAAGCCTTTGAACTATATAAGTAACGGCCTGTGTTTGAACAGGGTGGGATACAAAGAATAGCGCTGAAAATAAAGGTATTAAATTACTGGCATTTTCGCCAAGACTGCGTGAAAAAGAGTCTTTAAGTATCTTAAGTGTCATGAGAACAAGATAATAAACAAGTATCGCGCTGATGATATGAACAATGAGATTGAATATATGATAGCCAGTGGTATCTAATCCCCCGAGCCTGTAATTTAAGGCAAAAGTGAGCATTCCGAACCATCTTGAACCGCCAGGCGGCCAAAATTTGGACAGGTCAGCAATATCGGGATTATCAACTATATTGAAATAGTCATCAAAATGAAAAGGGACATTGAATGTATTGGAATAAGCGGCTAAACCAATTATTAAGATTAATAATAAATGAATATATCTTTTTCTGAATAGATCTGACATTCTTTATAATAATAATTATTATAATGACAGCAAGAAGCTGTATACTTTATTTAAGATAGCATATTATATCCTAAGTTATACACAGCGTCACTAATAATTGCGCATGCTTTGTCATTCCCGCTTGCCGGGAATCTTTCTGAAACAA
>JBBILM010000012.1:26554-32818 GCA_037444915.1 Nitrospirota bacterium
TTTGGTAAGGGGGAATAAGAAGGATGCCGGACAAGCCGGCATGACAGACTTTTCCTGAATTTCATTGCATGAGCAATTATATAAGTCGTCATGTATAATTAGAAATATTTATATACAAACTGTGGTAAAAGGCAATAATCGTGGAGGCTGTATGAAAAGCAAGGCTCATCTTTATATCAGCGGCAGGGTTCAAGGCGTATTTTACAGGGCATTTACAAAAGAGGTCGCGGATTCATCAGGATTAAAAGGCTGGGTAAAGAATTTACCCAGCGGAGATGTTGAGGCAATATTCGAAGGTGATAAAAAGGTGATTGAAGATGCGATTAATATATGCAAAAAAGGCCCTGTTTCATCGCATGTCACAAATATTGATGTCATATGGGAAGAAAATCTCGAAGGTTTCACAGATTTCAAAATATTATATTAGTATTCAGCATTGTAAACTCTTCGCGTCAAGTCGAGTTGACATGCGCAGCGCGCATTTGCAAAAATAGCATGTGATGAATTTCATTATTGATAAAGCCTTAAATGGCGAGTCTCTGACAAAGACAGAGGCGCTTGCGATTGCCGAAACAGATACGACGGAAATTCCGCTTCTCTTTTTTGCTGCCAGTTCGCTCAGAACAAGATACAAAAAAAATAGTGTAGACTTATGCGCCATTATAAACGCAAAATCAGGGGCGTGTTCTGAGGATTGTTCTTATTGCGCGCAATCATATAAAAATAGGACCGATATCGCAATATATCCGCTGCTGAATAAAGATTCAGTTTACGCTGCTGCTGAGGAGTCATTAAAAGCAGGCGTGAACAAGTTCAGTATTGTCATAAGCGGGCGAAAAGCGAGCAGGGATGAACTAAATAGAATAGCTGCGATGATAAGGGACTTAAAAAAAATGGGCATTATGCCGTGCGCTTCTCTCGGGCTTCTTGATAAAGACGAACTCCTGCTCCTCAAAGATAACGGCCTTGATCGCTATCATCACAACCTTGAGTCTTCTGAAAGATTTTTTCCTGAAATATGCAGAACCCATACATATTATGACAAATTAAAGACTATCGAGGCAGCTAAATCAGCAGGTCTCTCTATATGTTCAGGTGGCATATTCGGCATGGGCGAAACATGGGAGGACAGAATAGATATGGCTTTTGCACTGAAAGAAATGGATGTGGATTCGATTCCCATTAACTTTCTTGTTCCTATTAAAGGAACAGCCCTCGGCAGTATGTCCCTGCTCGAACCACTGGAGGCTGTCAAAATCATAAGCCTTTACAGATTTCTTCTTCCTGACAGGGACATAAGGGTTTGCGGCGGAAGAATACAGGTACTAAAGGACATGCATTCCTTTGTGTTCATGGCTGGCGCTGATTCTGTCATGACCGGAAACTACCTTACCACTACAGGAAGGTCTTACGATGACGATATAAGACTGATAAAAGACTTAGGGTTAAGTATTATCTGATACTATAATCAGTCCTTGCCGCCTTTTTTATGGCCGTTCTTTGATTTTCCTTTACTGCTGCCGCCTTTATCTCCTTTATCTTTAAATTCAATATTACCGCTGTCTACCTCTCTTTTCCGCGGTTTATCCTTTGAGCGGATTTTCAACTCATCATTGATACTGATAAAGCTTTTGTCTTCTGACCTCATTTTTATAATAGTTTCTGGCTTATAGTTATAATAACTTGATAGAAATTTCAAATTAACGAGATTTATTACGTCATCGTCATCAAGCCTGATCTTTTTCCATTCCTTTCTCGGCTTGTTCTTATAATATCCGTAAGCCTTGCCATAAGGAGGCCCGTAAATCCGCACATCTCTGACCGGTACGTAGTAAATTTCAGGACTCAGCCCGAAATGGAGCGTAATGCCAAGCCATGTCATGCCGCCTAATCTGAGGTCTACAATTACAGCCGGCGTAACGCGCGCCCTTTGAGCAAGAAACAAAATTACAGGCATTTCATAATCTGGAATACGTCTTTCACGGATGAGTACTATCTCTCTCTGTGGAACCCTGTAGTAGTCTCCGACCGCGAAATAAAACCCTTTTACACCTTCATCCCCTATAGACACCCCTATGTCAACATCAGCCTTTGCATCAGGCAGGAAAGACGCGAGCAACAAAAGACTTATTACACAAAAGCAAATTATTATGCGCATTTTTGTCCTCCAACTACTGTAATTTGTACGGTATCAATCAAGGCAGCCATTAATCTCATTATACCACTTTCGAAATAATAAGATTCTAAGGGTCAACAGGAATCCGGTATTTATAATAAGCAGAGCATGTTCCCTCGTTACTGACCATGCATGCGCCAACAGGAGATTCAGGCGTACACTTTTTGCCAAAAAGAGGGCATTGACCCGGCGTTTTTAGTCCTGTCAGTATCGATCCACATGAGCATCCAATGGGTTCAGGATAATCACCAACAGTAACGTTAAACTTTTTTTCCGCGTCCCTATGCGCCCACTTATCATTTAATTTTAGACCGCTGTTGCTTATTTTGCCTATCCCTCTCCAATACGCATCGTATGTCTCAAAAACATCATTGATAAAACCAACGGCCTTTTCGTTTCCATTTTCAGTAACAACGCTCATATACTGTATATCAATTGACGCCCTACCCGCTTCAATTTGTTTCAAAATCAAGGCTATGCTGGCTAAAATATCCATGGCGTCAAAGCCGGAGATAACACATGGCTTTGAGTATTTATGCGATATGAAGGCATAAGGCAGACTTCCTATAATTGCGCTCACATGACCGGGCAGGATAAAGCCGTCTATGTTTAGATTATCAGCGCGCAACAAAAAATCAAGGGCAGGAGGAACTAATTTATTAACTGAATAAACCGACAGATTATCAATGCCGAGGCGCTCTGCCTCGCAAACTGTAGCTGCAATTAAAGGGGATGTTGTTTCAAAACCTGCCGAGAAAAAAATCACATCTTTATCAATATTTTCTCTGGCAATTTTCAAACAATCAAGAACTGAATAGACAATTCTGATATCAGCGCCTTCGGCCCTTGCTTCATATAAAGAACTCCCGCTTCCGGGAACTCTCATCATATCGCCAAAGGTTATCAGAACTTTGTTATCGAGCCTCGAAAGAGCGATTGCCGTATCTATATCTTTGATGGAGGTAACACATACCGGACATCCCGGCCCGCTTAATAAATTCAATCCATCAGGCAGCACATCTCTTATACCGTGTTTAAATATGGAAACGGTGTGGGTGCCGCAAACCTCCATAACATTCAGGCGTCTGCCTACCCGACTGAAAAGTTCGTGTATATGATTTATCATTAAATGAAGTATATCATAGCAACGACTTTAATAAACAACCAAAACAGACATATAAATATAATCATGCATGTTCATGTTGTATTAAAAAAACCTATAAATCAGGGGATTACACGGATGACATCACGGCCTTCGAATGTAACAGCACCTGCAGATCCTTTTACTATAATCTGCGCATTATTTCCGCTTGGAAGAATATTAATCACATTATCCCTTCGGAACTTAACAGCGATATCCGGTATTCCGTCATTGTCATAATCGCCAACGCTATATGGCCATGGTTCAGCTAACACAACTCCATTTAAAAGGATCGAAGATACTTTAATGTCTTCTACCCTGAACCCTTTAGGCAACTCTATATAAATGACAATCCATGTTCCCTTGCTCTTTTTATTCAGGGTGTCAGGGTCAAAATCGATTGTGGCGTTTATAGTTGTTGAAGGCAGATATATCGAGAATGTGGCCATGTCTATCCATGCCCCATAGCGGTCTCCGTCATTAGCCTTGGCCCGCCAGTTATAGGTAGTATTGTCAGAAAGAGAAGTGCTTAAAGTAATTGCAGTAATTCCTGAGACATTCTGCGGAATTCCCGCTATATTTCTAATGAGTGTTCCATTTGAATAAATCTCAAAGTCATAGGTCAGACTGTCGCTGTCAGGGTCGGTGGCATTATATATAGAAAGGGTCGGATGAAGCGTATTTAGGCTGCTTCCATGTGCAGGCATATATAGCAGAGGCGCGGTTGGCGCGTCATTTGCAGTGTTGACCATAAATGATGAAAGTGGCATCCAACTGCTATGCAATTCTGCATCATATGCCCTTACACGCCAGTAATATATTTGATTTTCTGTAAGCGATACAGGCAGTATCCATGACGTAATTTCCGATGTTTCCTCAACGCCAGTGGCGGAAGATATAAGGTCTATCATTGAAATGTCACTGTATATTTCAAATTCATATGTCAGCGCATCTCTGTCAATATCGAATGAGTTATGTATTGAAAGCACGGGATTGAATGAATTCACGCCACTGCCATCTGAAGGATTAGAAAGAACCGGCGGCATTAGTGCATCATTTGCCGTGTTGACAAAGAATCCTGAGACATCTGACCAGTGGCTTTCTGCAAGGCCGTCCGTTGCCTTTACGCGAACAAAGTAGTAAGTGTTGTCACTAAGGGATCCAACTTGCCATGAAGTGCTAAGTTGTCCTTCAGGAATGTACTCTGATCTTATAATCAAAGGGCTATCAAATGTCATTGCTGTATCAATCTCAAATATGTACATAAGCTGATCAAAGTCAGGATCTGTGCTGTTTGATATAACAACATCAGCAGTAGCTGTGCTTATCTCAAAACCGTTTGAAGGGGCAATGACTTGAGCCGCTGATGGCGCATCGTTGGCCGTATTGACAAAGAATTTTGCAGGCGGCATCCAGTGCCCTTCGATAAACCAATCATCTGCCCTTGCACGCCAGTAATAGTAAGTGTTTTCATTGAGCATAAGAGGAACCTGCCATGATGTTGTTCCACTGCCTTCAAATATACCTATCTCAGATGCCACAATTGAGCTAAAACCTGCATCGAGAGATAGCTCAAAGTTGTAGGTGAGAGACCAGCTATCAGGGTCAAAGGCGTTATTTACAGTTAGCGAAGGGCTTGGGCTGCTCACTTCCGAGCTATCAGTCGGCCAGGACAATGTCGGGGCAGTAGGTACATCATTTTCAACATTTATTCTAAATGAAGCAGGCAACATCCACTCTCCATAGAGAATCCCGTCAAATGCCCGCGCCCTCCAGTAATAGACAGCATTTTCCTGCAACTCCGGAGCGCTGTGCCATGAGGTTATATTTGTTGCTTCAGCAATCAGTCCTGATGAAGCTATGAGATTTGACAGATTACTGTCAGAGTAAAGTTCGAACTCGTAGGTGAGTTTATCATCATTAGGGTCTGCTGCGTTATTTACTGTGAGCAGAGGCGTTGTTGCTTGAATATCTGATAAATGCAATGGTGAATGCAAAGATGGCGATGATGGAGCGCCTTCAACCCTGAAGTATGTTCCCGCAATTGTCTCTTCCGTTCCTGATATATTTGCCTTTAAGATTACAAGATAGTCCTTTGCTGTGTAGTTGTCTGTATTAAGTTGCTTTGAGCCTGCATATGTTCCAGCCAAAAGCAGGGCGGTCTGATCTGTCAAGGTGTCATATATAACAGTATTCGCTGCATTGACGGTCATGATAGAGATGCCCACTTGCTGCAAGTCTATGTTTCCGATATTTGTTAAGCTGTATGAAATGGCAACATTCTCTCCCTGCAACAGGCGCTGTTTATCCACATTTATCTGCCCTTTAAGGAGTTTCGCTGGTTTTATTTCTCCACTTATGTTGATAAGTGCTGTATAAACTGACAGAGCAGTACCGAATTCATCATATATCGTAAGCGTTACCGGATAAACACCAGGAGGATTTGTTGATGTATTCCAGTAAGTCCTGAATTCCGACATCTGACCTGAAGTAAGAACAGGAATTGTCTTTGTATCAGCGAACAGAGCTATCCCTGTGTTGTTTGCAATAACTATCTTCGCTGTAAGGTTATCAAAAATGTAATTTGGGCTTAAACTCGTTATGGTTGATGTGATTACAACAGGTTGATTTGGGTAATATGAGATTTTGTCGGTTGCGAGTTTTGAGGACAGGGTCTTCTCAGGAACTATTGCAAAGTTTGCTCTGACCTCTGTTAGGAGAGTACCGTTCTCGTATAGTATTAGACTTACAGTGTAGCTGCCTGAGAGGATTGACGCTGTATTCCATGTAAATGTATAAGTCTGTGTTGTAGAAGGATAAAGGTTATTCACTGACAAATCTGCTATCTCTGCAACAGGATTTGTTTCGCCTCAGACGGAAATGGACTTTCAAGCCGCATGAGTTAAGGGAGAGCTATGCTCTCCTAATACCCGATATGTCTGCTGCC
>JBBILM010000013.1:0-22277 GCA_037444915.1 Nitrospirota bacterium
CAAGCTTATCTACACCTATTTTGGCGGCAGTTTTGTAGAAATACCGCCTAAATAACAGCTAAAATAAAAGACCGCTAAATGATAAAGGGCAGACCACCTGTACTCGGTGGAATGCCCTTTTTGTTTTAACCTGAAAGTCATTATCCTATATTCGGCAGTTGACAGAAATGTCTTTCGCTCTAAACGCCCTTTTTCTGCCGTTCTAAGCTCATTTCACTACAGCCGTGAAACTCACCCTTTGGGTTCGGACACTCACGGCTGCTTAACGCTCCATTTCTCTAAGTACGGCAACGAAAAGAGGGCGATGCCGCTCAATTCAGCCCTGTCCAACTGCTGTTTTTAGGTTAATGTAATGTCTGGGAATGAAAAAAGTATTGGCTAAGGGTATAATAAATGTCGATGAAAAATTATCCCCGTTTGACGATTGCCGGAATCAGAGGCGGGAGCGGAAAGACGACCCTTTGCCTCGGATTAATAGCAGCTTTAGATGCGCGCGGACAGAAGGTAGTACCTTATAAAAAGGGGCCTGATTATATTGACGCAGGCTGGATGTCTGTTGCTGCCCAAAATCCCTGTTATAACCTCGACACGTTTCTGATTTCAAAGGATAAGGTTTTCGATTCATTTATTTCGCACGCAACAGGCGATATAGCGATAATAGAAGGAAACAGGGGATTATATGATGGAATGGATACAGAAGGCTCCTATAGCACTGCAGAGCTTTCCAAGGCTGTCAAATCGCCTGTCATACTGATAATTGACTGCACAAAGATGACAAGGACCGCATCTGCCATTGTCCTGGGATGCATGAGCCTTGACAGAAATGTGGCGATTAAAGGGGTTGTTCTGAATCAGGTATCAGGCGACCGTCATATGTCAATAATACGCGGCTCAATAGAAAAGGATTGTTTGGTGCCTGTTCTGGGCGCTATACCGAGGTCTGCTGCGATTCATGAGTCACCCCTGCTTTCAGAGCGGCATATGGGTTTAACGCCGCATCAGGAGCATGGGGATGCGCGGTCTGCTATTGGATTGCTCAGGGATATCGCGGAAAAACATCTTGATATTGAAGGCATTATAAGGATAGCCAGAGAAGCCGATCCATTTGGAGCAGAAGTCATGAGCGGAAAGGAAGAAGACAGAGACCGGCTGACAGAAAAGTCTTTGCGCATTGGCGTAATCAGAGACACGGCATTTCAGTTTTATTATCCTGAAAATCTTGAGGAACTTCAAAAAAACGGGGCTGAACTTGTTGATATTAACGCTATAGAAGATGATTATTTGCCGGAGATTGACGCCCTTTACATAGGCGGAGGTTTTCCAGAGACAAATGCGATAAAACTGGCAGAAAATATAAAGTTCAGGGAGTCTGTAAAAAAGGCGGCCAAAAACGGCCTGCCTATATATGCGGAATGCGGAGGGCTGATGTTTTTGGGAAAGGAAATAAATGTCAATGGCAGAGATTATCCAATGGCAGGCATCTTTCCCGTAAGATTTGAGATGAAAAGAAAGCCCCAGGCTCATGGCTATACAATAGTTGAGATTGAAAGGGAAAATCCATTTTATCCCGTGGGTACAGTCCTACATGGGCACGAATTTCACTATTCGGCAGTGACCGGCAATTTCATGACTCCAGAGGATAACGGGGAGATTTATGCAGCGTTTCGGATGAAAAGGGGGCATGGGATCAAAGACAAAACAGACGGGATATGCTATAAAAATGTCCTGGCCACTTATACTCATATACATGCCTATGGCGCTTCAGAGTGGGTCTCGGGTTTGATAAATAAGGCAAGGGAATTCAAGGCGAAAAGGTCTTGCGAATGAGCAGGTGTTTTATTTGAGCAGACTGATGGAAGAAATCTTCAACCCAAAAATGCAATTGATGTGTAATATAGCAAGCATGGATACCTTCAAACTCTTTGAATTGCAACAAGGATTATTTTATGCAATGCCCTAATCCACAAGTGCAGTTTGCATAAGAATGTGGAATCAGAGATTAGGTCATTGCATGTTCAAATGAGTTGCAAACAAAGCCTTTTCAGGTATCCATGCTTGCTCATATGGAAGGGTTAAAAGCATTTTTTGGGTTAAATAACAATACTTTTTAAGGAGTACAGATGAGAAAACATGTGCCTGAATGTCCGTTTTGCAGCCGCTATATAGCAGTTCCTGAAATTACTAAAACCGAGTTCGGGGAAATCCTGAGCGGCAGATGCGAGTGCGGCGCGGTTTATGTGTGCGATCCCACAGGCCGTAATACCGGAGAGGCGTATATGGAGGCGCTTGCACTGGCCAAGGGTGACTGGAAAATCGATTCAATGAATCCTGACGACAATTATCAGATGATTGATATTGACTATGACCTAAAAACCCACCAGAGGCTTTATTCAAAAATGCAGGGTTCTGCCTCAGGAAGACTGGTGTTCGTCAAAATGAATACCCAGCAGGGCATTGGCGAACGATCTGATAGCAGCGAGTCAACCGCAAGTTCTGACGATGCAGCAGGCTCTTCTGTCACCACGGAAAATAACGAGGCCGGGCATGTAATGGAAGAAAAGCTCAAACCCAAGGACAGGATCAAATATCTGCTTAATGGGCTGCGTTTTGAAGACATTATTAAAATAGCTGAGAAGGATAAGGGGGTTATAAGAATTCTTATATCGCTTTCTTATGACAAGCAGGATGTTACAAGCTGGAGGGCGATAGAGGCTATGGGCTTTATCTCAGGCGCTCTGTCCATGGGCAGGACAGAGATTGTAAGGGATACGGTGCGGAGACTGCTTTGGTCAATGGGAGAGGAGTCAGGAGGAATAGGCTGGAGCGCTGCCGAGATGCTCGGAGAGATAGTGAGAAATAATCCGGATGAATTCAAGGATATAATACCCATTATATGGTCATTCAGGGAGGAATTAATGTTCAGGGCAGGAACTGTATGGGCAATGGGCAGAATTGCTTCTGTGAGGCCTGAGCTTACATTGTTAGCCTTAAACGATTTAAAGGAAATGATATATGATAAAAACCCCCACGTTCGCGGCTATGCTGTGTGGGCGCTCGGAATAATGAGGCAGGCCTGTATAATTAAGGATACAAGCAGCCTTGCAAACGACGATGCCGATATCCTGTTTTACGGCAACGGCGAACTCCAGAAAAGGAAGGTTAAGGATATATTTGTGGAAGCTTTAGCGTAAAGCTTTTCGGGTGTATGCGTTAGCCTATAAAAACCATAAATAAATTTATAAGTATATTTTATTTGACCTGACTCGTGTGTCTATATTATGTTTCTTACACTTTTTTAAAAGTGTAAACACTTTCAAATTAAATCCAAAAGAGGAGGTAGTATAATGCCACACATTGATTTTCAGGGAAAGCAGATTGAAGTAGATGAGGATGGTTATCTTGCGAGTCTTGATGACTGGACAAAAGAACTCGGCGAATTTATGGCGAGCAAGGATGGCCAAGCGCTTTCAGACGCGCACTGGGAAATCATTAACTTCCTGAGGGATTACTATCAGAAGTTCCAGATCGCCCCAATGATCAAGATACTCGTTAAAGAGGTCGGCAAGGTAATGGGTCCTGACAAAGGCAACACCAAATACCTTTATGAGCTGTTTCCAGACGGACCTGCAAAGCAGGCTTGCAGATACGCTGGCCTTCCAAAGCCAACAGGCTGCGTATAGTTCAAGATCGAGTTTAAGTTAGAAGAGGTGCTTAAGAAATTAAAGCGCCTCTTCTTTGCTCATTCAAACAGTATTTATTATGCCCGGCAGTGAGGAGGGATATTAACAGAAAATGGATCTGAATAAGCTCTTGGCCGAAAAAAGGGCAGATATCTTGAGGAAGTGGTTTGATCTAATACTCGATACATATCCTGCTGATACCTCAACTTTTTTAAGAAGCAAGAAAAATCAGTTTACCAATCCAGTGGCCCATTCAATTTACAGGGGCATTGAAGAGGTCTTTGAAGGCCTGATTCAATCCGCAGATATTGAAAAGATCCCGCCATATGTCGACGATATTATCAGGATCAGGGCTGTCCAGGATTTCAGTCCTTCACAGGCTGTGTCATTCATACTGCTTTTTAAAAAAGTGATCAGTGAAGCGCTTGCTGAAGAAATAAGCAAAAACCAGTTATCTGGCGAAGTGCTCCAGCTCAATCATAAAATAGACAAATTGCTCATGATGTCTTTTGATGTGTACATGAAATGCAGAGAGAAGCTTTATGAAATCAGAGCAAACGAGGTAAAAAACAACACATACAGGCTATTGCAAAAGGCAAATCTGATATGTGAGGTTCGTGCAAAGGAACCTGAACACAAGGAAGCAACAAAAAATGAAAGAGGTAAATAAATGAAAACCATATTCCCTTTATCAGCAGTCGTAACACTCGCATTGCTTGCCTATGTCGGGGTAAGTATGGCAAACATGCATTTCCTTTTTGGCGTGATTATCCCTTATGCGGCCTTTGCCATATTTCTTGTAGGAATTGTTTACAGGGTCATAAAATGGGCTGGCTCGCCTGTTCCATTTTGCATACCAACAACGTGCGGACAGCAGAAGTCATTGCCGTGGATAAAGCAAAACAAACTCGAAAATCCTTCGAGCACGCTCGGAGTTATAGGAAGAATGGCTTTAGAGGTGTTGTTTTTCCGGTCGCTGTTCCGCAATTTAAAATCAGAACTTCATAATGACGGGTCGAAAATTGTTTATGGATCAGATAAATGGCTCTGGTTGGCAGGATTGGCATTTCACTGGTCTTTCCTTCTGATTTTTATAAGGCATTTCAGATTTTTTTTCCTTGAGGTGCCGTATGTTGTTCAACTGCTCGAGAAACTCGACAGTTTCCTTCAGATAGGCTCCCCATTGCTTTATATGACAAATGTCGTGCTTATATCTGCTGTTACCTACTTATTCATACGAAGGGTGGCAATTCCGCAGATTAGATATTTATCCCTGCCAGCAGACTACTTCCCGCTCTTTTTAATATTGGGCATAGCTGTTTCAGGGGTCTTAATGAGATATTTTTGGAAGGTTGATGTTGTTGGAATCAAGGTGCTGACTATTGGTCTGATTACCTTCAATCCCACGATTCCGGAAGGCATCGGTGTCCTTTTTTATATGCACCTCTTTTTTGTGAGCACATTGTTGGCTTATTTCCCGTTCAGCAAGCTCGTTCACATGGCAGGAGTCTTTATGAGCCCGACAAGGAACATGGCAAATGACAGCCGTATAGTTAGGCACATTAATCCATGGAATTATCCTGTCCGCGTGCACACATACGAGGAATATGAAAACGATTTCAGGGAAAAAATGAAAATGGCTGAAATACCAGTAGAAAAGGAGTAATTATGGGAAAATTTACAACAAAACCGAATGAACTGGCTAAAATAGATTATACCCCGCCTCAAACAGAGTGGATGGACACCCCTGTAGAAATCAGGGAGCACATGTTCTGCCACGCTGCCAAACCCAAGGATCTTGAAATTGTTGAATTCCCCAATGCGAGGGAGTGGTCTGTAAGGGACGAGGACTGGAAACTGCCGCCAAACTGGGAACAGATAATACTGGATGGAATGAGGGATCTTCTTAAGAAGTACAGATCGTTCCATCTGTTCATGGATATATGTGTAAGATGCGGCGCTTGCGCTGACAAGTGCCATTTTTATATCGGCTCAGGAGACCCGAAAAACATGCCTGTTCTCAGGGCAGAGCTTTTGAGGTCTGTGTACCGCGGCAATTTTACGCTTGCTGGAAAGATACTCAGGAAAATCGCAGGAGCGAGAGATCTTACGGTTAACGTGCTTAAGGAGTGGTGGTATTACTTTTATCAGTGTACAGAATGCCGCCGGTGCTCGGTCTTCTGCCCATACGGCATCGACACTGCTGAAATCACGTTGATGGGAAGGGAACTCACAAACATGCTCGGACTGCAGTTAGGATGGATAGCCGGACCAGTGGCGAACTGTTATATGAAGGGAAATCACTTAGGCCTTGAGCCCCATACCATCAAGTCGAGCATAGAATTTTTTATTGATGACATAGAGACAATTACCGGCATAAAGGTTGATCCCACATTTAACAGGAAAGGCGCTGAAATACTTTTTGTAACGCCTTCAGGAGACCTTTTCGCGAATCCCGGAACCTATACTGCCATGGGCTATCTCATGCTGTTTCATGAATTGGGGCTCGATTACACATGGAGCACATACGCATCTGAAGGCGGCAATTTCGGATTCTTCAGCACAAATGAAATGGGAAAGAGGCTTAATTCCAAAATATATGCGGAGGCAAAAAGGCTCGGCGTCAAATGGATTCTTGGCGGAGAATGCGGCCATATGTGGAGGGTGCTGAATCAATATATGGATACGTGGAACGGCCCGGCTGATTTCATGGAAGTACCTAAATCACCTATTACAGGCACAGTCTTTGATAATGCCAAATCCACAAAAATGATACACATAGCTGAATTTACAGCAGACCTGATCAAAAATGGAAAGCTTAATCTCGATAAGAGCCGCAATGATCATCTCAAGGTCAGCTGGCATGATTCGTGTAACACGTCCAGAGGTATGGGCCTGCTCGAAGAGCCGAGATATGTTCTCAGGAATGTATGCGAGCACTTCTACGAAATGCCGGAGGATACAATAAGAGAAAAAACCTTCTGCTGCGGCAGCGGAACCGGATTGAACGCGTCTGAAAACATGGAACTGAGAATGAGAGGAGGCTTCCCCAGGGCAAACGCAGCTAAATATGTCCGCGATCATTACGGCGTGAATGTGATAGCAAACGTATGCGCTATTGACAGGGCTACGCTTTCCGCATCCATGGATTACTGGGTTCCCGGCATGCAGGTCGCAGGGCTGCATGAATTGGTTGGCAATGCCCTTGTGATGAAGGGCGAAAAAGAGCGAACCTTGGATATGCGCGGCGAACCATTACCAGGAAAGGAGGAGGCAGAGAATGTATAACGGCGGGAAAATAATCGTTGGGATTATAATTTTTGTTGTTCTTGCGACCCTTCCATTCTGGGTGAATATGGGCAAGGCTGCTACGAAGCCAGATCCAAAGATAGATACACCTGTTATTGAGAGCCTCGTCGAAAAGAAGTGTGTTGAGCCAAAGGAGTTCATGAAGGCCGAGCACATGACATTGTTGAATGAATGGAGGGATGCAGCCCTCCGCGATGGAAAGAGGCTCTATGTGGCGTCAGATGGAAAAGAATATGACATAAATCTTCAGAATACCTGCATGAACTGCCATTCTAACAAGAAAAAATTCTGTGATGAATGCCATAACTATGCAGCGGTAAAGCCTTACTGCTGGGATTGCCATATCGCGCCTAAGGAGGACGAAAAATCATGAGTATTGACAGGAGACAATTCTTAAAGATAGCTGGAATTTCTACTTTATACGGCGTCGGCGCTGCAGCGGGCGTTCTCTGGAAGGGCGGCATCGAGGCTTCCCAGTACTCAAAAAGCCCGGATGCGATGAAGGCAAAGAGATGGGCAATGGTTGTTGACATGAGAAAATTCAAGACCGAAGATGATTATAAAAAGGTTATACATGCCTGCCACAGCATTTACAATGTGCCTGATATAGAAGATACCAAAGAAGAAATCAAGTGGATATGGGCAGAAAAATTTGGCTATGTATTCCCTGAGCTGAAAGGCGAATATATGCCAGAGGGTGTCACTGACCTGCCTTTTCTGGTTCTATGCAATCACTGCGATAATCCTCCGTGCGTAAGGGTATGCCCAACACAGGCAACCTTTAAAAGAAAGGAAGACGGCATAGTTATGATGGATTATCACCGCTGCATAGGCTGCAGATATTGCATGGCTGGATGTCCTTATGGAGCAAGAAGTTTTAATTACAGGGATCCAAGGCCGTTTATCAAGGAACAAAACCTTAAATTCCCGACAAGAATGATAGGAGTGGTGGAGAAGTGCACTTTTTGCAATGAACGAATCGAAAAGGGTCTTGAGCCGGCATGCGTTGAGGCTTCAAATGGAGCGCTTATTTTTGGCGATTTATCCGATCCTGAGTCTGAAGTCAGAAAGATCCTTAAGACAAACTATACTATCAGACGCAAGACAAAGCTCGGAACAAGCCCCAGTGTTTATTACATAATAGGAGGTGCTGAAAATGCTTGAGAAGGCGCTAGTCGGAAGTAAAAGATATTGGATGTGGATATTTTCCCTGCTCGCCCTTGCAGGCTTAGGCACCCTTGCTTATTTGCAGCAATTTGCCCACGGACTGGGCCTGACAGGATTAAGCAGGGATGTAACGTGGGGATTATACATCGGCCAGTTTACGTTTCTTGTTGGTGTGGCTGCTTCAGCTGTTATGCTGGTTATCCCTTACTACCTACATGACTTTAAAAAATTCGGCAAGATAGTTATCTTAGGGGAGTTTCTGGCTGTTTCCGCTGTGACAATGTGTATTTTATTCATATTCGTCGATATGGGGCAGCCTATGAGGATAATGAACGTGGTGCTGCATCCAACCCTTAATTCCATCATGTTCTGGGATAGCATGGTTCTTATGGGCTATCTTATACTCAACATACTGATAGGCTGGACAACCTTGCATGCTGACAAAAAAGGCGTTAAGCCGCCTGCATGGGTAAAGCCGCTGATATACCTTTCGATTCCATGGGCAGTCAGCATTCACACAGTTACGGCATTTCTTTACGCGGGTCTTCCTGGCAGGGATTTCTGGCTGAATCCTCTTATTGCAGCCATGTTTCTCGCATCTGCGTTTGCGGCAGGACCTGCCCTTCTTATACTGCTGTCAATGATCGTAAGGAAACTGACCAAATTTGATCCGGGAAAGGAGCAGATTCAGGCATTGGCAAAGATTGTGACATATGCGCTGACCGCATATATATTTTTCCTCGGGCTTAAATTCTTTACAGTCCTTTATAGCAAGATACCGGATAAGGTGTATTCAATCGCATATCTTTATACAGGACTTAATGGCTACGGGAAAATAGCGCCTATAATGATTGCATCGAGCGTGCTATCGATAATTGCCCTTATATTGCTTGTAAATCCCTCTACGAGGAAAAATGAGACTACCCTTGCCCTTGCGTGCGGTTCTTTATTTATATCATTATGGCTCGAAAAGGGGTTCGGGTTTGTGTTGGGCGGATTTATTCCTAACACATTCGGAAAGATAGTCGAGTACTGGCCTACGATGATAGAGACGTTAATTACCATTGGAGTATGGGCTATAGGGTTTCTCGTGCTCACAGTGCTCTATAAAGTGGCTGTTTCAGTGAGGGAAGAATCGGTGTATGAAGAGCACTGAGCAGTAGTGTTCGTCAATACCCCTGTATTGTGTGAAGCTTGAGGGGGTTTGCTACTTTAGCAAAACATGATTTAAAATATCAGAGAATAAACTCTCGGGAGGTGATGTTAGTGTATATCGTGACAGTTGATGCAGCGAAATGCGAAGGCTGCGAAGAGTGTGTCAATCAGTGTCCGCAGGAGGTTTTCAGAATGGTTGATGGCAAATCAGACCCATACCAGTCATCCGAATGCGTATTCTGCGAGACATGTTTGCAGGTATGTCCACCAAGCGCTATTACTATTACAGAAATGTAATATAAAGTAAGTAAAGGATCAATAAAAAAGGGCGGCACAGGAGCCGCCCTTTTTTATATGCAAAATAATTTTTTTAGCTCTTCTTAATATAAATCTCCCAGTATTCCTTGTCCTCAAGCTTTACGGATTCAAGCTCGAACTTGTTTTTCTCGGCATACTTTGGAATAGACTCTTCTGCAGATGCAGGCGCATCAGTGAGCACCTTTAGAATCTGACCGCTTGATAATTTCTCCAAAGCTTTTTTGGTTAATACTAAAGGGTAAGGACATACCCTTCCAAGAACATCAACTGTCTCTGCAACAGGCTGTGATTTTAAATCCGGCATTTTTAAATCCTCCCAAGTTAATTTATTTTTTTTAAAAGAAAAGGAGATGGTTAGCTGATTCCATCACCTTTTTAATTTCAGCATAAGGCACTATCTGCACTTTTTTGTCAGCGCCCATGTCATCTGCGTCGACTATCCTGTCTTCGGTAATACCGAACTTATCCATGTCTTCCTTGCACACCATTACATCCATATCAACCAAAAGACAGTTTTTAATATGGGTTTCAGTGCTTGTCATGCCGTAAAGCTCCATTGCCTTTTGATCTTTGACGCAGTTTAATACTGCATCTCCCACATAACATAAGGCGGGAGTAATAGTTTGGCCGTCTTCGAGCAATATCTCGACGGTCTGATAAGACATCGCATGCGTGGCGCCGAGCTTTGAATTTTCGCTCCTGTAAGGAAGTGTATGAATTATGAAAGCCAATTTCACGTCTGCCATCTTACTCACCTCCTATATGAAGAACTCTGTCGGATGAATATATTTTCGCGAGATACCAGTGCATCGCGTTCCACTGAACGCCTTCGATAGCATTGGTTTTATTGACTCCCCTTGCCACAGAACAAGCCTCGCATGTGCACACCTCAACGCCTTTTTCCATTATTGCCCTTAAGGGTTTTTCACCGTGTGAATAATCCTTAAGATGCTTCTGTCCTTTGAGCGGAGATCCCGCGGCATTGCCCGAAAACCATAAGTTTACCTTATGCCCTTTATCTGCAGCAGCATCAGCCAGTTTCAACGCAAAATCATAGCTCATAGAGCCTATTAGGGAAGAGAAAACCCCTATACTTAATGTTCCCATATTATTTCACCTCCTAAATTATAACCACGCAAATTTTTCATAATCATTAAATATCAGATCTACCACATCCCCGTAATTCACAACTTTGACGCGGCTGTCAATGCTCGCGGGGCTGAGTCCCCTTGTTTCGAGGTCTTCTGACAGGGCATAGAAATTTGCTGACTTGTCCAGAAGCGAAGAGCTCTGCCCATTTTCCTTAACAGCAGCATGATAGACAGCATTGCCAACAAGTATGACGCCGAGTTTGTCAGCGGTCAACCTGTTAAGAACTTCTGAGCCTGCTCTAAATTCACTCATAAAAACTCCGAGTTTCATTCTTACACCTCCTAATATTGAGTTTTAAAGTCTGATATTCAGACCATATCATAGGTTAAATAGATTTGAGTATGTCTTTATACCAGTTATGAGGTATACTTGTCAACAACAAAGTGAATTCGCGTTATCTCTGACAAGACCTTATCTGCCTTTAAGCAGGGCTTCTCTCATCACGTTCATCGGAGGCATTATGCCTGTCCATAATTCAAAGGCAAAAATACCCTGCCATAACAGCATGCCGAGCCCATCCATGGTTTTACAACCAATATCAGAAGCAGCTTTAAGGAGAGGTGTTTCCTTGTAAATTAAATCACATACCGCATGACCGCTGGTAAGGAGAGATTTATCCACCGGCAATGGATCATCAGGCTTGAGGCCGAGAGGAGTCGCATTAATAATAACGTCAATAGAGGAAAAGAATCCCTTGCTTTTCAAGGCGTTGCTGTCTGCCTGAAGCGTATTCCCCCTAATGTTGTTAAGATGGGTCTGCAGCAGTGAGGCTTTTTCAGAATCCACATCATAAAGATGAACCATCGAAGCCTCTCTGCAAAGATAATAACCTATGGCGCGGGATGCGCCTCCTGCTCCTATAATAAGAATGTTTTTGCCTGCAACATTTAGGCTTTCTTCTGATAGCGACTGCATAAAACCCCTGCCATCGGTATTGTAACCAATCAACTTACCGTCACTATTTTTTACTGTATTTGCAGCGCCTATAAAAGATACCTCTTCACTTATCTCATCTAAAAAAGGAATAACTCGTTCCTTATGGGGCACCGTAACATTCACACCCATCAAATTCATAGCCTTTATACCCTTTACAGCATCTTCGAGAGATTCAGGCCTTACCAGAAATGTTACATAGCAGCAATCAAGTCTTAAATGTTCGAACGCAGCGTTATGCATGGCAGGTGAAAGGCTGTGCTCAACAGGATAGCCGAAAAGCCCGGCTACTTTTGTTTTTCCGCTTATATTCATAAAAAATCCTCCTTGACTCACGCGCCTAAGCCTAAGCCTAAGCCTAAGATAGAGCAGAAACCGCTTCAATGATCCCTTTTGGCGTTGATTCAATAACTACTGCCCTTATTCCAAGAACATCTTCTACATCCGTCCTTGATACGTCATCAAGAAACACGTCGTCATTTTCCCGCATTACAATGTCTGGAATGAGCAATATATCATCTTTTTGGAGTGTTCCTGAAAGGGTTTTCATAACATCCCTTCCAGTAATAAGCCCCGTGACTGTGACTGTTTCGCCAAAAAAGGTGTTTTTAACAGGAATAACCTCTATATCTATGCCGTTTTTTTTCATTTTTTCGATAAATTTTAACAAATAAGGGTAAAACGAAATGCCTGTGAATGTTATGAACTTTTTCTTCAGAACATGGTCTTTATCCAGGGTAGTGGGTTTAAGCGCGATATCCTGCAGTTGGTGGTTCTTAATCTTCTTTGCCTGATGAATAAACAAAGGCGCTAATCCCACACCATTTTCTATTTGTGGGAGATCTCCGTAATCATTTAATGAAGGAAACTCTTTTTGCGCCTTTATATAAAGTTCGTCTGCCGCGTATACAATCTGCTCGCCGTGTTTCCTTTTATATCTGGCCTGGAATTTATGAATTATTTCAAGGGCATTGATGGCATCTTTAGCAGTTACAGGCAGCATCTTCTTTTTCCTGTGAGATGTGAGCCCTACAGGCACTACTGCAATTGACATTACATAAGGATAAAATTTGTACAAATCAGATATGGTTTTTTGAAGGTTTTTGCCGTCGTTATGGCCCGGGCATAAAACAATCTGGGTATGCATTCTTATTTTATTGTCAGCCATGAGCTTGATTTCCTTCAAAATATCAGCGGCATTTGGATTGCCGATGATTCTATTCCTCGTTTCTGTATCAGTAGAATGTACAGATATGTAAAGGGGACTAAGCCTTTGCTCGATGATCCTTTTTTTGTCCTCATCAGTAAGGTTTGTCATTGTAATGTAATTGCCGAAAAGGAAGGACATTCTGTAATCCTCGTCTTTTACATAAAGAGGCCTTCTCATGCCTTTTGGAAGCTGCGAAACAAAGCAGAATATGCAATTATTCTTGCAAGTCTTAATCTTAAAGGGTTTTAAAGCGATGCCGAGACTGCTGCTGTCTGTCTCGCACCCTGAATCATCTGTTCCTGATTGAAGATGCGGTTTTATCAGCATCTTTTCCCTGTTTCTTGAGATAAGAAAATTCGGCGCGGATTCGTCATTATAAAACATCAAATCAATAACATCCCTTATTTTTTGCCTGTTTATGGAAATGAGGCAATCTCCCGGGTGCAAGCCAGCTTTCTCAGCATAACTTCCCTTTTCAACAGCCTCTATTTCAATGCCGCAACTGTTTTTCATTGGCATTTTTTAAACCCCTGTAAATATATTGAACCCCTGATGTAATGGTAAGTATGGCAACCGCGTAAAGCATTACATCGTGCACAGGAGGTATATTGGGAATATTAATCGCAAGAAGCGTATAAGCAATAATAATAAGCTGTGAGGCTATGGCTGCCTTGCCTGTTGCTGACGGTTCAACCTTTGTTTTGTGTGTTGTTAGATAAAGTAAAAACCAGCCGAGGATAACTATTATGTCCCTGCTTATAACGGTTATGGTAAGCCATTTAGGTATCCAGCCGTATGCAGAGAAAAGCACGAATGACGTTATCAGCAGGCATTTATCGGCAAGCGGATCGAGGAATGCCCCCAAAGCTGTTTTTTGGCGTGAAATCCTCGCAAGCAGGCCATCGAGGGTATCCGAAACAGCCGCTATCGCGAAGAGCGCCAATGCGTAATCGTGTCTTTTGTAAACAACTGTGGTAACAAATATCGGTATTATTATAATCCTGCCCAAAGTAATTATGTTTGGTATGCTAAAAACAGTCATGGCATGTTAAAAGGCATGGATACCTCAGCACAATCCACACCTATTTTTTTGTAGCACCCGGGTTTTTTTTGAATCAGCCCGGATATCGCGTTTTGGAGCAAGACCTCTGCGTGGCATTTTTCGAGCATAAAGTCATGTTTGGCAGCGCTATTTAAGGCAGACAGAAAACGCCTTTTGGCAGAAGCATGGTTTCCTTCCATAAACTCCATTTCTCCGAGTGTAAGACTGCAATAAATAATGCCCCTCGGGTCTTTTGTTTTTTTAAAATTCGTCAAGGCCTTGTTTATGTAATTTCTGGAGGTAAGAAAATCTTTTTTCATCTTGTAGACATTTGCAAAGCTCCATAGCGTATAGGAATAACTTACGATATCTCCTATGTCTTCATAAAGACGCGAGGCCTTTTTAAAGTGTTTGATCGCGTCTTTATAATTATTTATCATCCTGTAAGCATTGCCAATGCCGCAATGGGAATAGGCAGTTCCGAATTTGTCCTTTTGGGATTGAAACATCTTGTTGGCCTTCTTGTAGTAGTTCATTGAGTCCTTATATTTCCCTGCTATCCTGTGTGCCCCGCCGAGCCCGCACATAGAGTAGGCTATGCCAGGCTGAAACTTAAGAGAGTTGAATATGTCCATAGCCTCGTGGAATTTTTTGATTGTCCTGGTGATATCGCCTCCAACCCGCAATGCGCCTGCTTCTGCCCATATTGAAAAGCCTATGCCTTTTTGATCATCAGTTTTTTTATAAATTTTCCTTGCCGCGGATATGAATTTAACGGCATCCTTCCATCTTCCTATCGCCCTTATGGATAATCCCAATCCGGCCATCGCATCCGCGCCTATGATGTCGTCTCCAATGGATTCGGATATTTCGAGTGCATTTTCATAATGCTTTATTGCGCTGTCAAAATCGCCTGTCATCCTGTAAATGTTTGCAAGCGCAATCGTGGAATCAAGCATGCCGTTAATGTCAGACCGGCGCTTGCTGAGAGAGAGACCCTTTTTTAAAATAAGCAGAGACTCTTTGTATTTTGCCTTTTTTGTGTTTTCACCGGCTTTATTGAGCAGCTTTAAAATATCATTATCCATTTTTCCCTCTCTTTCGTGACACGCAGTTTATAGCTTATGGCATATTAAAAAAGCTCTTAACCCGAAAAATACTTTTTAACCATTATGATTACACATCTTTTAAAACATCTCTCAGTTTCTTCATTAAATCACCGTAATTCTTTGAATTAAAGAAGGCAGACCCCATTACCAGAATATCAGCGCCTGCAGATGCTATTTCACGCGCATTTTTGAGTTTGACGCCTCCGTCAACCTCGATCAGGGTATTTAATCCCCTTGTTTTAATTATGTCCCGCATATTTTTAATCTTATCCATAACACTCGGTATAAAGCTTTGTCCGCCGAAACCAGGATTCACAGACATCAGAAGAATCATGTCAATATCAGTTAATATGTGGTCGAGGCTGCGGAGAGAAGTAGCCGGATTAAGGGATACCCCGGCCTTTACCCCCCGTTCTTTTATTGCCTGCACAGTCCTGTGAAGATGAACAGATGCCTCTAAATGCACTGTAATGTAATCTGCTCCGGCATCTATGAAATCAGTCAGAAACTTATCAGGATCCTCGATCATCAAATGCACATCAAGCGGCAGACTCGTTATTTTTCTTATTGAACCGACAACAGCGGGCCCTATGGTAATGTTTGGAACAAAATGTCCGTCCATTATATCCAGATGGAACATGTCAGCCCCTGATTCCTCTGCTTTTTTTATTTCGTCCCCGAGTTTCATGAAATCAGCAGATAGTATTGATGGCGCAATCTTAATCATTTAACACCTCTTGATAAAATTAATTATGCCGCAGAAGATGAAAGCCTTATATTAATGAACTGATTGCTCAAAATCCCCGAGACTAACAATAACGCTCATAATGTCTCCTCCCTTTTCATTTGGCTCGGGTCTTTGGGCAAGTATTATATTTTTATCTATATTTTCCGAATGCACATAAATGATCTTTGTAATATTAATACCTTTTTCCTTCAGAAGGGCTTCTGCTTCAGAAATGGATTGCCCAACAATATCAGGAACATATTTAATGCGAGGTCCCTTGCTCAGGATTACCCGTATCTCCCTTCCATCTTTTATAGAACTCTCAGGAGGCACATCCTGACGGATGATATATCCCTGCTGTATGTGGGAATCAAAATCCTCCCCTTCAAGACGTATATATAATCCCCTGCTTCTGAGAATATCGTTCGCTTCAATCATGCCTTTTCCTGTTAAATCAGGCACTTTTACGGTTTTGCTCAGACTCAGCAATTCAAATGTTAAGTGCCCGGAAAGCATGCCGATGGAGAATATTCCGATTACGTAAAGGGCTATTTTAAGGATTTTCTTCATTAATACGCTTTATAGCCTCTTAAGCCGCGCAGCAAAAAAGCCGTCCATATTATGCGTATGCGGAAACGTCCTGTAAAATATATTTCCTTCCTTATCCTGAACCTCAAAATTGTGAGGGAAGCCGTTATCCGCTTTTATAATACAAAAATCTTGGCGGGCGTGTAAAAATTCTTTAATTACAGCTTCTCCCTCATCAGGCTCTGTAGAGCATACTGAATATACCATAATTCCGCCTTTTTTAAGAAAATGGCTTGTTTTTTCAAGTATCTCAAGCTGATTTTTCTTAAAGCTTATCAAGTCCTTCTCAGAGTGCCTGTATTTCACATCAGGATTTCTTCTTATTACGCCAATTGACGAACAAGGGGCATCAACAAGTATTTTATCAAATTCGACAACGTTTGCCTTCTGCCCTTTTGCGAGTTCGCTTTTGTTAAAATCAGAGCTTGCGATATCTCTGACATCTTTATTTATTATATTTATTGATTTCAGTCCGAGCCTTGATATGTTTTCCTCCAACTTTTTTAGCCTGCCTTCATCAGACTCTACGGCTATTATTTCCCCGCGGTCTTTCATGATTTGGGCTATATGAGTGGTTTTCCCCCCGGGCGCGGCGCACGCATCCAAAATTCTCTCAGAGGGAACCGGATTTAAAAGATATGAAATAAGCTGGGAAGCCTCATCCTGAACAAAAAGTCCGTTATCCAGGAGTTCCTGCATGCATGAGGGAAATTCCTTCAGGACAATGCCGGCTGGAGAAAACCTTGCCGGAAAAGCCTCGATTCCCTTTTCAGCCAAATTCTTTAGTATTTCTTCTCTTTTTTCTCCCCTCTCTGTCCTTAAGACAACAGGCGGTATTTTATTATTCGCCTCAGCGAGCTTTAACGCCTCCTCAAATCCAAATCTTTTTATCCATCTCTTTACCAGCCATCGTGGATGGGATGTTGTAATGGATATGTATTCAACAGGGTTGTCTTTAGAGGGCTCTTTAATTTGTTCTTCATGCCTCAGAAAATTTCTTAATACAGCATTCACTAAAGCCCTTTTCCCTTTACTGAATCTTTCGAGGTTTACTGCCTCATCCACAACAGCCCATTCAGGAACGCGCATATATTTAATCTGATAAACAGATGTACGCAGGTTATTCATTGTGTTTGGATGAAGCCCTGATGGCTTTCGCAGGAAGTCTTTAAGCATCCAGTCAAGAAAGTCCCTGTATCTGAGCACTCCATAGACGAGTTCCATTAAAAGAGACCTCTCCCTTTTATCAATATCATGATACAGGTAATGGAGCGTCTCTTTTGGTTTTTTTGAATAGTTAAATATATTGACGAGTGCTGTTACAGCAAGCTGTCTTGTATTCATTTGCCGAACATCTCTATCGCTTCTTTCACCTTTTCAAGGTCAACAGTCGTATTTAAGCAGGGGCCTGAGGGCTTTTCATTGGTCACGCCCCAGACCGGTAATGGATATGTATCAACTATACCGCTGCTTAAGTCCCTTTCGCATGCCACGGCCACTATGGCCTCAGGCTTTACATCCTTGACTATCCGCCTTGCGATTGTGCCGCCGGTAGCGACAAACAGGCTGAGGTCGTTGTCTTCTGTTATCTGAATTAGATATTTAATCTTGCATTTTCCGCATCTTTTGCAATTATAAATATTATTTGTAATGCGGACATCGCATTCATTTATCTGAAGACAATGCGGCAAAAGCAGCAATATCCTCTTTGTTTTTATTCCTTGCGCCTTTACAAGCCTGTTGTTAAGGGTGATAATGAACAATTGAAGCCTCTCTTTTTTGCTCTTATAAAAAGAGGCAATAAGCATCGTAACCGGATAAATCACCCGAAGAACAACTCCTCTAAGAAAACTTATCATGACCTTCTCTTAATTTTCTGCCTGACAAAAAAGAACCGGCAGGCATTAATTTTTTGCCTTCAGGCTGCAACTCTTCTATCAGCAGATATCCTGCACCGGTTTCTACAATTAATTCTCCATGAGATGCTTTTAATATCCTGCCCGGCACCCCGGACTTCCTATCCATTTCAAGCTCGCCTATAAGGGGGAAGCGCGTGCTGATGTCTTTTTTGCTCAGGCTTTTGGCCCTTAAAATCTTTATCCTTTCAGAGTTGAGGTAACAATAAGCAGAAGGCCATGGAAACATGCCCCTCACAAAGTTGAATAATTGCTCTGATGATTTTTCCCAGTCTATATGCCCGTCCGCTTTTTTAAGGGGAGGCGCATAAGTTGCCTCAGGCGGCTGGGAGACCGGCTTTATTTTCCCCTGCCTTAGCCCATTAATAGTCTCAATTAAAGTTTTCGCGCCCATCACGGATAATTTTAAAGACAGGGTTTTTGCATTGTCATTATCCTCAATCAGCAGTTCGTTTTGCATGAGTATGTCGCCTGTATCAAGACCGCTGTCCATAAGCATGGTGGTAATGCCTGTTGTTTTTTCGCCATTAATCAAAGACCATTGTATAGGAGCCGCTCCTCTGTATTTAGGCAAAAGAGATGCGTGAACATTTATGCATCCTGATTCAGGTATCCTTAAAATTTCCTCTGGAAGGATTTTTCCGTATGCCACAACAATAATGAACTCAGGATTTATAGCGGATAAAGTCTTATAAAAGTCCTCATCTCTTATCCTTGAAGGCTGGAGGACTGATATGCCATTTAACAGAGCAGCTTCTTTAACAGGAGGCGCTGATAGGATATGTCCCCTTCCTTTTACTTTGTCAGGCTGAGTGACAACGAGCGCTATATCCTCATTTGCATCAATGAGGCTGCGCAGGGAAGGAACAGCGAATTCGGGCGTGCCAAAAAAAATCAAAGCCACTAAATACTCCGTATAGTGCAAAGCGTATTGCGAACATAGCGTTTGGTGTGCTGAAAAATTAGTTTATTGCCCATTACCCTATGCAGCTTTTTCATTACCGATGAGCTGCTGCAGCTTTAAGGTAGCGTTTTTTAAAAAACTCTTTTTTTATAAGGCCAAGCCTGTCGAAAATCAGAATCCCGTCAAGATGATCAATTTCATGCTGCAAAGCCCTTGCAAGAAGTCCGTCAGCCTCTATTTCCATATTATTACCATTTCTGTCAAGCCCCTTTACTTTAACCCTTCCAGCCCTTTTTATCACGGCTGTCTCACCCGGGAGGCTTAAGCAGCCTTCATCTGAATCAATGATTTCATCGGCTTCCACAATTTCAGGATTTATGAGCACAATGAGGGCGTCTTTTTCCTGACCAACGGTTATATCGACTGTTATCAGTCTTTTAGAAATGCCAACCTGCGGGGCAGCAAGACCGATTCCCGGGGCTGCATGCATGGTTTCTATCATGCTGTCAATAAGGGCCTGAAGCTCTTTGTCAATCGCATCCACGGGCAGAGATTTCTCTTTAAGGACATCTTCCGGATACTTTTTTATATCAAGAATCATAAAAAATTATAACACATCTAACAGGTGTTCAAAAAAGGGTGTAGTTATATCAGAACCCCGAAATCACTATATCATTGTTAAGCAATTAATTGACAATAAGGCTGCAGTTATTCTAAACTTTAGATAGCAAAAAGCCAGGGCACTAAATTCAAAACCAAAAATAAGTAATTTTACATAATGCTTTGAATAAAGCAGGGCATTGCTTGTAATAACAAATTAATATGTTTGGGAGGTTATAGTGAAGTTTAAAGCGATCTTGACAATTATGGCAGCGTTTATATTGCTGACTACAACAGCGGCTATGTCTTCGTCAGTTGAGCATTCACAGTTTTTGACGGGACCGTTTAACAGCGGTGAAGAGGTAACAAAGGCCTGTCTTCAGTGCCACGATAAGCAGGCAGAAGACATGCTGAACACGCCTCACTGGAATTGGAAGGGCGTTCCAAGAACAGTGAAGGGCATGGAGAGCAGCAAACAGGAATACGGGAAATCAAATCTAATTAATAATTTCTGTATATCAATAGAGGGCGGGGAGCGGTGTGCAAATCAGGAGGCGTGCTCAAAATGTCATCCAAGCTATGGCTGGAAAGACAACACATTTAATTTCAGCGATAAAACAAAGATTGATTGTCTTATATGTCATGCAAAAGAAGGCAATTACAAAAAAGGTAATGCAGGAGAGCCGGATCGCAATCTTATAGAGAGGGGTAAGATGTCGCTCACAAAGGCTGCCCAAAGCGTGAGTTCACCAAACAGGGACAACTGCGGAGTTTGCCATTTTAACGGAGGCGGAGGCGATGCCGTAAAGCACGGAGATTTAGATTCTACAATGAGCAAACCAAAAAGAGACCATGATGTTCATATGGGCGGCCCAGCCAACATGTCCTGCCAGGCTTGCCATATAACAACAAATCACAAGATAGCAGGCGCATCCACGTTTCTTGCTACCCATGACGGCAGGGTTGATTGCAGGGACTGTCACAGAAACCCGCATAAGGACACAGCTTCCGGGAAGATACTTTTGAAGCACGAAAAAACAGTTGCATGTCAGACATGCCATATACCGGTTTTTGCGAAAGGTCAGGCAACAAAGATGAGCTGGGATTGGTCAACACTCGGCAAGGACATTAAGACTGACGAGCAGTTCGGCAAGGAAACCTATTTAAAACATAAAGGTACATTTACCTGGGGAATGGATGTGATACCCACTTACGCATGGTATGACGGGCAGATAGAAAGGTATCTCAAAGGAGACAGGATAAAGGATCCGGCAAAGACAGTTTATATTTCAAAACCTACGGGGGATATAAAGGATAAAAATTCCAGGATATATCCGTTCAAGGTTCATACAGGCAGGCAGCCGATGGATTCTGTCCACAAATATCTCCTGATTCCTCAGACATATAAAGGGGTATGGAGCCATTATGATTGGGAAAAAGGTCTTGTGGATGGAGCAAAGGGATCGGGCCTTCCATACAGCGGTAAATATGAATTTGTTTCAACCGCTTTTTACGGCAGTATTAACCACGAAGTGGCGCCAAAGGAAAAGGCGTTAAAGTGCGCGGACTGCCATATGGGAGGCAGGAGGCTTGACTGGAAGGCATTGGGATATGAAGGAGATCCTATGCGTTTTGGCGCAAGAATAACTAAAAATGATGGGCAGAAAGCCGTCAGGAAGGCGGCCGGTAAAAAATAATTTTTAGAAATTGTGGTGGCTTTGTCACCCCAATGTTCAGTTGAATGGAAAGGAGGTTAGAGTGAAAACAAAAAGGTTGGCAACTGTTTTAATAATCGCATGTTTTTGCATTGCCGTATTGACCGGTACAGGCTTTGCCGAGGAGAAACTGAGCATCAAGGGAAAGATCAAGGAATATGATCTTGAAGCAAAAACCCTTGTCATTATTACAGACGATGGCAAAGAGATGAAATTCGCAATTACAAACGAAAAGGCGCTCCAGAAACTCGATGACAGGCTTTTTGAAGACGATGAAGTAAAAATCCGCTACACGATTAAGGATGGGCAGAATGTTATTGAAAGCTCTAATGACCTAAAAGGCACGAAACTCGGCTGTTAAAAAATAGGCATTATTTTGAGCAAAAACAGTCGTGAGCCTCATCCGTTTATGGGTGGGAATATTATAAATTCGGAGGTATTGTATGAGGGTTTTTCTTTCAGTATTAATCTCTCTTTTTCTCATTTCACCCTCTGTTGCCCTTGGAGTTGACCAGTCAGACCTCCTCAAGAAAATTGAGGAACTGACCAGGGAACTCGAAAAAGTGAAGCAGCAGATGAGTGAAATTCAGAAAAAGGACGAGGCAAAGGAGCAGAGGATTACCAAGGTCGAAAAAAAGGCTGAGGAAGCCAAGAAAGAGACAAAAAAGCTTTCTTGGCTCGAGATTGGCGGAGACTACAGATTCAGGGCCGATTCATTAAAAGGAAAGGTGCAGGATCACTTTAATTTTGGC
>JBBILM010000013.1:22377-30947 GCA_037444915.1 Nitrospirota bacterium
AATGACGAATGGCTATACTACAAAAAATGACGCGCTGTTTTTAAACCGTTTTGCTCTAAATCTTAAGGCAAACGCAACCGAAGATATCACGGTTAAGGCGCGGCTCATGATGTACAAGGCATGGGGCAACAGCGAGGCTGATCAAAGCCCGTTTTTTGCTGACAGGTTTGTTATTATGGACGGCAATCTGGGTCACATTCCTCAGGATAACACCCTGCGTGTTGATCAGGCTTATGCTACATGGTCAAATATCCTGGGACAGCCTGTCTGGCTGTCTGTTGGAAGAAGGCCCTCGACCGGCGGCGTACCTACCAATATCAGGCAGAACATAGAAAAATCAGGAACCTCAGGTGTTCCAGGCCTGCTCGTGGATTACGCATTTGACGGCCTTACATTAGGCTATGCCCCTGATATTGATAAACTGCCCGGAGCATACGCAAAGTTTTGCTACGGAAGGGGCATGGATACAGGCTTCAGGCCGGACAACGGCAGGTTCAGGGATGTGCAGTTCGTAGGCCTCAATGTTGTGCCTTATGATACGGATAATCTGCATATCGAGCTCCAGTGGCAGCGCGGTAACAGCATATTTGCCTTCCCCGGAAAATCGGATCCTTTTGGAATGGGGGCTGAAAATAAGAACATCGGTGATATCGATTGGATAGGAGCTGTTGCAATGGGCAAGATCGAAAAACTCGGAATAGGAGACCTCAACCTCTTTGCGACTGGCGCGGTTAGCAAAACCCATCCGAATGACAATATGTATGGTGGAAACATATTATATCCAGCAGGTGACTTTGACGGAGATGGGGTGCCTGATGTAACGATGGTGCATCAGGATTTCGGAGGGCTTTTATATGATCCGGGGGACAAGGAATCACGCACTGGCAGCGCTATTTATCTCGGTGCTCGGTATGATATAGAAAAAACCGACACAAAGCTTGGCGTTGAGTACAATTATGGCTCAAAATACTGGATGGCCTTTACGCCGGCCTCAGATGATCTCTGGACGAGCAAGCTCGCTACACGCGGCAGTGTTTATGAAGGATATGTAATTCAGGAGATTAAGAACACCCCGATTTCCAGGTTTGGTAAGGCGTTTGTAAGGCTCGGCTACCAGTATTATGATTTCGATTATACAGGAAGCGGTTTCTGGATTGGCGAACCCAAGAAAATTTCTGACTTAACGACTGCGGACATGCAGATGCTTAAACCAGTGAAAAACGCCCACGACATTTACTTCACATTTGACGTTCATTTTTAATCTATGAATGGAGGGGCTAATGCCCCTCCCTCTTTCCTCGCCTTAATACAATTATTCCCAAATCCAGCTAAATTCGTTATTCCCCGATCCCCCAATCAAGTTGGAGGACAAGCTTGATCGGGGAATCTATACATCTGGCTTCCAGCTTACGGACTGCGGGAATGACAGACCTTATCGCTGGATCGGGCTATTATTGACTTCCGCTATATATAGTGATACTCTTTGCTTATGAACGGGAAGACCTTGTTCTGATCGATTAAATCACACATGTGGTTCTCGTGGCGCTAAAAACGGCTCGGTAAGAAAATTCAACAAATCAGGCTGATATTTCTCGGTCTGACAGCAAGGAGGGAGAGATGAAAGCGCGGAAGATTTTGAGTGTGTTTATGAGTGCAGTATTAATTTTCAGCCTATTTGGCTGTGAAACCATGAAGGAGCATAAGGGGGCTGCAACAGGAGCGGCGGTCGGCGCGGTTGTCGGCGGCACAGCAGGTGCGCTTCTTGGCAAAGAAGGAGCAAAGACAGAGACAGCTATCCTTGGCGGATTGGTTGGAGCTCTTATTGGCGGCGCCGTTGGTCATTACACGTACGACACCAAACGATCCGGCAAAGAAACAGATGAAAAATATGGATACCAGACATCCATGGGCCGAATGGTCAGGGTGGAAAGTGTTTCTGCGATGCCATCGAAAGTAAAGCCAGGGGACAAAGTGGATTTAACGTTGACATATGCGGTTATGCTTCCTGACAATGAACAGCAGGCGAGTGTTACCGAGGTCAGGGAGATTAGATTTAATAATGAGCTCGTGGGGAAACCAGAGGTGAAGGTAACGCGCTCTAAAGGTACGTTTGTTTCGACTGTTCCTATATTCCTGCCGACTGATGCGAAAAAAGGCACTTATTATTTTACAGCAAGTGTAGCTGTTGAAGGCTCAAAAGATGCGAGGGAAGGTACATTTATTGTTGAGTAGAGAATACAAGGGCTGTATATGATGATGGCGAACATGCAAAGCTGGCCCGAGAAAACTCGTATTTTTTACCGTCATGTTCCGATTCCATTGACACAGCACAGAGTCAGCCTTCATAATACATAGCCTTATGGAATTAACAAATTTAAAAAAAATTGCAGCGGATAAATTAAAGGGGTATTGCCGCATCTGCCCCTATTGCAATGGTGTTGCATGTGCTGGAGAAGTCCCTGGAATGGGCGGCTTTGGAACAGGCAGTTCATTTAAAGCCAATATTCATGCCCTTGCCCGATACAGATTGAACATGCGCACTATACACAATGTGAAAAACCCGGATACAGCAACTGAGATATTCGGGGAACGCCTTTCGGTTCCTGTTTTGGCAGCGCCTATGACCGGCACTACATACAATATGGGCGGAAAGATCACTGAAGAAGAGTTTATAGAGGAAATTATAGCAGGCAGCCTGATTGCAGGCACGATCGGAATGACAGGGGATGGGGCTGATCCTGCCATGTACGGAAGCGGTCTGAAGGCTATCTCATCGCACAACGGCAAAGGCATAGCCATAATAAAGCCGAGAGAAAATAGCGAGATAATAAGACGTATTCATCTTGCTGAAGAGGCAGGGGCGCTGGCTGTTGGAATAGATATTGACGGCGCGGGATTGATTACAATGGCTATGAAGGGCCAGCCAGTGAGCCCGAAGAGTCTTGGGGAGATTAAAGAACTCACAGCCTCTACAGAATTGCCATTTATACTTAAAGGAATTATGACGCCGGAAGAAGCTGAACTTGCGGCTGAGGCGAATGCCGCGGCTATTGTTGTATCTAACCACGGCGGCCGGGTGCTGGATCATACGCCCGGGGCAGCGGATGTGATTACTGCAATCGCGGAAAAGGTCAAAGGTAAATTAATCGTATTCGCTGACGGCGGAATCCGGACAGGCTCAGATGTCCTGAAGCTGCTCGCATTGGGTGCCGATGCTGTTTTAGTGGGCAGGCCTTTAGTAATAGGCGCCTTGGGCGGAGGCCGGGAAGGGGTATCACTTTTGCTCAATAAAATGAAAAATGAGCTCGTTCAGGCCATGTTATTGACAGGCACTGCCGATGTAAAAGATGTAAGAAAAGATGTTTTATACAATCCTTGATGTATAAAACATCTTTGAAGTGAAGAGCGAAGTCGGATTTCGAGATGAATTTCTGTTGAATTAAAATTGGCATGGTTTTTATCAGTTTAGGGCGTACTTGGGTATCGAAAACAGATTTGTTCACAGCATCTGCATTTAAATATTCTGCTTAAACTTGACATAATTTATTCAATGTATTAATCTATCGGTAAACGGTTGCCGATACGGCATATGAGGTTTTTTAAATTTTACAGGAGGAAGATGTATGAAACCAAAAGACGTAATTAAAATGGCGCAGGAAAACAAGGCGGTTATGGCTAACTTTAAGTTCCTTGATTTTCCGGGAATTTGGCAGCATTTCGCGGTGCCGATAGCAGAGTTGAAAGAGGAGGTATTTGAGGAAGGACTGGGTTTTGACGGCTCCTCTATAAGGGGATGGCAGGCAATACACACCTCTGACATGCTCATAATACCCGATCCCACAACCGCTTTTATGGATTCTTTTATGGAGTATCCCACTATAAGCGTTATTTGCAATATTGTTGACCCCATCACAAGGGAGTTCTACACAAGAGATCCGAGGTATATTGCGCAGAAGGCCGAGGCTTATTTGAAATCTACCGGAATAGGTGATACAGCCTATTTCGGCCCTGAGGCAGAGTTTTTTATATTTGACAGCATAAGATTTGACCAGAACGCGCACAGCGGTTATTACTTTATTGATTCCACTGAAGGAATCTGGAATTCAGGCCGCGATGAAAATCCGAATCTTGGCTATAAGCCAAGGCATAAGGAAGGATATTTCCCTGTCCCGCCCACAGACAGTCAGGTGAATATAAGGACCGAAATGGTTATGGAAATGCTGAAATGCGGCATTTATGTGGAGAGGGAGCACCATGAAGTCGCAACAGCCGGTCAGGCCGAAATTGACATGAGGTTTGATTCACTTGTAAAGATGGCTGACAAGAATATGCTTTTTAAATACATAATTAAAAATGTAGCAAGAAGACACGGCAAAACAGTTACATTCATGCCAAAACCTCTTTTTGGCGACAATGGTTCGGGAATGCATGTCCACCAGAGCATTTGGAAAGACGGCAAACCTCTTTTTGCCGGAAACGGCTATGCTGGTTTGAGCGACCTTGCCCTGTATTATGTGGGGGGTATATTGAAGCACGCAAAGGCGCTTTCTGCCATAACCAATCCTACGACTAATTCTTACAAGAGGCTTACTCCAGGATTTGAAGCGCCTGTCAATCTCGCCTATTCAGCCAGAAACCGTTCTGCTTCAATAAGGATTCCGACATATTCTCCGAGTCCAAAGGCAAAAAGGGTTGAGGTAAGATTCCCTGATCCTTCATGCAATACCTATCTTGCGTTTGCTGCTATGCTGATGGCCGGACTTGACGGTATAGAAAACAGGATACATCCGGGCGAACCTCTCGATAAAGACATATACGAACTTGGCCCTGAGGAACTTGCCTCTGTACCGACAATGCCCGGAACGCTTGAGGATGCCCTTAATCATCTGGAAAGTGACCATGAATTTCTGATGAAAGGAAATGTTTTTACTGAAGACGCCATAAAAACATGGATAAGCTATAAGAGGACAAGGGAAGTTGATGCGCTCAGATTAAGGCCGCATCCATATGAGTTCTTCTTATACTACGACATCTAAAACCGGTTTGTAATTTATGAGCCACGCATGAGGCACAGCCTCGTGAGTGGCTCATAATGCATCTTCTCCTCTTTCTCCGGTTCTTATCCTGATAGCATCCTTCAGGTCGTAGATAAATATTTTACCGTCTCCCACTTCACCGGTTCTGGCAGCCTTCTGAATAATGTCAACTGTTTCGTCGAGCTTATCATCCGGAATGGCCACCTCTATTTTTACCTTTGGGATGAATCTTACCTCAAGGCTCGCCCCCCTGTAAATTTCTACATGCCCTTTTTGTCTTCCAAATCCCTTTACCTCAATTATAGTCATACCGTGAATACCCGCGCTGGAAAGAGCGTCTTTTACGTCATCGACTTTAAAGTGTTTGATAATAGCTGCCACCATTTTCATTATCTTACCTCCCAACATTATCGTGTTGCGTTAAAAGAGATTTAAAGGCATTATAATATAAAAATGGATACAGATTCAGCAATAAAAGACGCATCTTCAGCCACCCCTGATCCTGACAGGGCGATAAAAAACCTTTATCGTCTTCAAAATGCAGCCCCGGAATTTTTTGAAGAGCATCTGGATCACATCCAGAAAATTGCCCTTCTGTTTGCCTACAGCCAGTTTCTGTCAGATTACTGCATCAGAAGTCCTGAAGTTCTTCATTACGCACTTGCGGATGTGCATAAAACAATGACTATCAAAGAGATTTTACCGGGTGCGGAAATAAAGGATATGTCTAAACCCGAAATGATGAGGCTCCTCAGAAATATCAGGAAAAACTTCATGCTGAGGATAACGCTGAGAGATATTATGAGTTTGACCGGTATTAGTGAATCCATGACCGAATTAAGCATACTCGCTGATGCCCTTATTCAACTTTCTCTTAATTGTTCGAAAGCCTTGATAGCCGAAAAATTTGGCGATATATCGGATGATGCTTTTGCCGTGATAGCGCTCGGAAAACTCGGCGCGTATGAACTTAATTACAGCTCTGATGTAGATATAATATCTGTTTATAAAACAGAAGATGTGGTCTCCTCCGGCTTGCTCCTGCCGTCCGGAGTGAGGGTAAACAAGATCAATTCTCACGAATATTTCAGCAAGGTCACGGAACTCTTATCCTCCCTCCTCTCATTTCAGACCGAAGACGGGTTCGCATACAGGGTTGATCTCAGATTAAGACCCAACGGACAAAAGGGCGGCATTACAATGTCCCTTGCTTCATATCTTTCGTATTATGAATCATACGGCAAAACCTGGGAGAGGATGGCCTTGATACGCGCAAGGCCTGTTGCAGGAGAGCAACATCTTGGAAATCTTTTCATCGAGTCCATAGAACCGTTTGTCTGGAAAAGGTCTACGGATTACAATGACATTGAAGAGGTAAAGGAACTTAAAAAAAAGATAGATACAATTTCTGATGTTAATGATATTAAGCGAGGCTATGGCGGCATAAGGGAAACAGAGTTTTTTGTCCAGACTTTCCAGCTTCTTTATGGAGGGGAAAGGCAAAATCTTCGGACTGCAAGGTTTGAGGATGCTGTGAGGGAATTAATGAAGGAAGGTTTTTTAATAAGCAATGACGTTAATGTCCTTTCGGGAAATTATTTTTTCATGAGAAGGCTTGAGCATATTCTTCAGATGAAAGACGATCGTCAGACCTATTCAGTGCCTGTTTCGAGCGAGGAACTCGAAATACTCTCCAGAAAGATGAATTTTTCGGGGCAGCGTGAATTTGTTTCTGAACTCAAATTAAGACGGCTGAAGATGCGGGATATGTACAACTCGCTTTTCGGAGTCGCTGATATTCAGCAGGAGATCAAGGTGCTTTTTGATGAAGAACTGGGGGATGACGCGATAAGAGATTATCTTTCCTTCAAGGGATTCAGGAATCTGGATTCGTCCCTGAAAAATTTTAAAACCCTGAGCGATGAAATGTCGTTCAGAAAGACGATCAGGGAAAGGAGCCTTCTGAGAAAAGTGATCCCCATATTCCTTGATTTAATATCAAAATCCGAGAATAAAGACAGGGCGCTGACAGCTCTCGTGTCCTTTGTCGAAAAAATGGGCGGTCACGACTCATATATAGATCTTCTGTCTAAAAGAATGGATACTATTGAGGCCCTTGTTAATACATTTTCGTTAAGCAAATATCTTACAAGGGCGCTTCTGAGCCTTGACAACCTCGAAGGCATCTTTGAATACCCGGACATCAGAATGGATTACAAGTCTGTGCGTGAAAGACTGATTCACATGCTCAGCAATATTCCCGAGCCTATGAACGCGATACGCGAGTGCAAGATGATAGAGGAGCTGAAGACAGGGCTTTTATTCATAAAAAAAATCATAGATATTGAAGGCCTTTCCAGCAACCTGACAATGCTTGCTGACACAATCTTCAGGGCAATATTGGATCATCCAAAGGCAGTAGAGGGATTTGCTGTTATAGGGCTCGGAGGTTTTGGCGCAAAGGAATTGAGCTTTGGATCTGATCTGGATTTATTGTTTGTTGCTGAAAAAGAAGAAGCAAGGCGAACAGGCGAGGAAATAATAAGATTTCTGTCAGGTTATACGAAAAAAGGCGTGGCTTACAGAATTGATATGGGGTTGAGGCCAGACGGCTCAAAGGGCATACTGGCAAATGATATCCGCGGATACAGGGATTATTACCTGAAGCATGCGCATCCATGGGAGGTGCAGGCTCTTTTGAGGGCAAGGCCTATTGCAGGCGACGGCGAACTCCTGAGGTCTTTTTATTTTCTGAAAAAGCAGGTAATTATCCAGAGGGGGCATGAAATCACGGGACAGGATATTATAAACATGAGAAATAAAATAATAAAAAAGATATCAAGAGAGGTATCCGGCTATGATATTAAACACGGCCCCGGCGGAATAGAAGATATGGGATTCCTCGTGCAATATCTTCAATTGAAGCATGCTGCTGAATTTCCTAACCTTATCATTCACAACACTTTTGTTGCTGTCAAAAGACTCGCAAGGAGCGGAATAATCGATGCTGATGCCGGGCAGTTTATTCTGAGATCACTTGGATTTATGAGAACGCTTGAGACTATGCTGAGGCTGAATGACGAGGATGTTTTAGAATCCGGTTCAGGAACAATGGATGTTGTCATTAAATTCCTCGATATGAAATCAAAGGAAATGCTTGTAGACCGTATCGAAAATATAAGGCAGGGGATGATGGAGCTGAGCAGCAGGATTTATGGTTTGTAAAGTTTCATCCATGCTTGTCGCTCGCTGAATTAACCCGATTATTTACTGAACAATCTCTCGATCTCTCCATTTTTTTCTTGACTAAAAATAAGAGCTTCACTCATAATTATTTATACGGCAAACGGTTGCCGACCAGAATTATGAAAGCGCTTATAATAAAAAATACAACTATTGAAGGCCCCGGCACCATCGGTGACTATCTCCATATGCTCAAATTACCATCTCAAACAGTTGACCTCAGTATTGGGGAGTGTATTCCGGAACTGGAGCAGTTTTCTCACCTTTTGATAATGGGCGGTCCTATGGCTG